>JBDTLQ010000208.1:0-6233 GCA_039934715.1 Ignavibacteria bacterium
GAATTGATAAATAGAGAGACTCAGGACTTTAATGAGATGTGTCATTATAAATGGACATCACCGGAGTCTAAGTTTACAAAGGAATATGTTTGTTCGAGAACTACCGGTACCGGAAGAATTTATTTGAGAAGTTCGGTTCTGTTTGTTTTTGAAAAAGGGAAGAGATATGAAAAGAGAATTGAAAGTGAAGAAGAATTCAGAACTTACCTGGAAAAATATTTCGGGAAAGAATACCTTCAGCATGTCAGGAATTATAAATTGAAAACTTGAATTAGCGGTTTGATTTTTCTAAGTTAATAAAACAAATTTATCAACGATCCAATTAAGAAATGAATATCAATAAGATATGGAAACAATAAAAGAGCTGCGCCTTGCGGTATTGATCGACGCCGACAATATTCCATATTCCAATATTAAAGGAATGATGGAAGAGATAGCGAAATACGGCACACCGACATTTAAACGGATCTACGGCGACTGGACAAAGCCAACCCTGACAGGATGGAAGACAGTTCTTCTTGAGAACGCTATTACCCCGATTCAGCAATACAGTTACACGATCGGAAAAAATTCTTCAGACTCCGCCTTGATAATTGATGCAATGGATATTCTTTACTCCGGAAGGGTGGATGGATTTTGTATTGTATCGAGTGACAGTGATTTTACAAGACTGGCAACACGTCTTCGGGAAGCAGGCATGCAGGTATTCGGTATAGGAGAAAAAAAGACTCCGGCTCCATTTATCGCCTCATGTAATAAATTTATCTACATAGAAATTTTGAAGAACATAGCGAGGCCTAACGGGATTCCTGCAAAGACGAATGTAAAGACACAGGTGAAGAAAAATCCTGTACCTGTTTCTTCGATTGACAAAGATCTCATTAAACTTATCTCCGACAGTATTAACGATCTTGCTGAAGAAGATGGCTGGGTTTATCTTGGAGTTCTCGGAAATCTCATATTAAAAAAACAGCCCGACTTTGACCCGAGAAACTACGGATATAAAAAGCTCATAGACCTGATCAAGAAAGTAAGAGAGATTGAAATTGACGCCAGAGGCACTGGTAAAAATAACATCTCTCATTTTTATGTTCGAGTAAAATGACAAGCCAATTTTTCCTGATCAAATAAATTATTTTTATGTCAAAGGAAAAAATTTCTATAAGAACTGCTGCAGAAAAAGATCTTCCAGCCATCAGAAACCTTTACTCCCAAACTGTAAGGGAAATAAACTCAAAAGATTATACCAAACAGGAAATAGAGGTATGGGCATCCTGTTCAGACGAGCCCGGGAGCTTCAGCAAAGCAATTGAAGTACAGTATTTCATTGTAGCGGAAATTGAAAATGAAATAGTGGGTTTCTCATCAATAGAGAAAAACGGTTATCTCGATTTTATGTATGTGCACAAGGATCATCAAAGGAAAGGGATCGCTAAAAAATTATTGGAGGAAATTGAACGAAAAGCGTCTGACCAAAAAAATTTTGAAGTGTTTTCATATGTAAGCAGAACCGCGAAACCTTTCTTTGAAAAATCAGGCTATAAACATACAGGAAATAAGACTGATCATTTCAAAGGAGTTTTATTCATCAACAGTATAATGGTAAAGAAAAAAAATTACGAAGCAAATAGCTGAGGTGAAGCATTAATTGTTAAACAACTTAATCCATTTACTAATGTTATTTAATTTATAAATATTAAAATTTATATTCTAAAAAACTTTTTTCATTGAAGTACATTCCCCGGTACATACTTTTATTACTTCTTTTTCCTTTATCATTATCAGCACAGGATACAATAAAAATATTAACACAGGATACAATAGAAATATTAGCACAGGACACAGCTAAATTAATAACACAGGACACAACAAAAATATTAGCACGGGACACAACAAAAATCACCAAGGAAGAAGCAGAAAATACCGACTTCATATTCTGGACCGGAACAAAATCAAAACTTACCGCTCTTGAATTTGCATCTTACTGCGCGCCGATATTCTGGTTTTCTTCCGATGAGCCGGTTTTAAAAAGAACAAAAGGAAAAGATATCAGGATACCAAGTAATTATCCGTTTGAAGCGGATTCAAACAGACCTGTTGTTTATTATCAGATAAGAGATATTCTCGTTGAAGAAAATGCCAGGGGACTTGCATGGATCCCTGACAAAAAAAACCGGAACAATTCTATAATTGACCTGAGCAAGATCAACGGAGTTCAGATAGATTATACTCATTACTATGAATTCGAAGCAGGGCTTGGCGCCCATAAGCATGATAATGAACAGGTGCAGTTCAAAATTTATGTTGATGATAATGAGAAAAGAAATGGAGTTACTTATTACCAACTGATACTTCTGCAGGTTACCGCAAAAGCTCATGCATTAACATGGTATGATAATATTTATGTACTTGATACAAACACGATCGAAACGGAACTTCCGTTCAACATCCTCGTCGAAGAGGGGAAGCACGCGAGCTGTACCGACGTTAACGGAGATGGTTACTATACACCGGGTTATGATGTGAACGTCAGCACAAACGATGCATGGGGACTTAGGGATGTGATAAGGACGGGAGGATTATTCACACCGGATTTCCAGAGCTGGATGGCAAAGATCCGCAAACCCGAATACAGAGTGTTCCCTCCTCTGCCTCTTGACAGTCCGTATAGAAAAAAATTCATGGTTGACAGTGTGTACGCTTCGGATAATGCCGTCTATGAGTTAAGACCGATGCCCCGAACTAATAAAGCTTTGCCCGATCGACTTTTGAAAAAAGATATGACCGGGTATTCAATGGATGTATGGCCGCAATTCGAAAAAGATACCGACATACGAAAAGTTGTAGATTGGTGGGAAGCGGACAGGCTGCTTAAATCAATTTCGATCGCGGCAAGATATAACGTGCGTGCAGGTATCGCTATAAGCTTTCCATTGCTTATTGTAAAAAATGTTGAAACACCTGTCATCGGAGGATGGATGGTGAACAGAATTTACTTTCAGGATGTGGATTTTCGTGACTTCGGCTATAATATACTTATTACTCCTTCAGCATCAAGATTTTTGGATCCGTATTTTGCAGTAGGCTTTGAACAGGATAAATTTAACGACGAAGTGACAGGTGAGGTCAAAAGAAAAACGGACTTTGTGATGGAGACAGGAATAAAGCTCAGAGCAAATGTAAAATTTTCTTTTCTTAAATTTCTTGGATTCCTTACAGATTTTTGGGGCGTGAGATTAGGCATTAAAAATCAGGGATTCATGGAGATCAAAAAGCTCAGTTATGTTATTGAAATAGGTGCGGGCGTCTGGTAATTTTCCATTTTTAAAATGCCGGAACAGATTATCCTTCTTAGTTCTTCTATTAAACAATCGTCATTTCATTCAAAATTTTTTATAAACCGTCGGTATCTGCTTCCTATTAAAGATCAATTCTCCTATTTTTTTTTACAAAACTCAAAAAACATTTTTAAAAAAAATTGTATGAGTAGATAATTTATTGTTACTTACGAATGAAGAATTCAAACAGATAAGATCATTTCTCAACCCTTAAATGAATTATATTTATTTTAAAGATTAGTTAGGAGTTATTACAAAAAAAAACAGGTGCCAAAAATTCAACACCTGTTTCAAGTTTTATATACAAAAATTTTTATTTTCTTGTATATGCTATTTCCATTGTTTTAACCTCTTTGCCGTCCCGCATCTCAAACATTTCCAGGACTTGATTATTGTCATCAATCAGTTTAAATGTTTCCCTGACATCACGATCGTTACCTGTCATAGGATCCACCATTGTTCCCTTCATATTAATTGTATTCGCACCGTCCCATGTACCTTCCATATTCATCATACCGGTGCCCATATTATCTATCCAAGTACTTTTAAATACTTTTTTAGCATTGTCATAAGCAATAAGGCTCATACCTTCGAAAGGCATTCCCATCATATTCCCGGTGTGAGTTGATGACTGGTATCTTCCACCCATTATCATTTTATTGGTTGTGGTTGATGTAGCTTTAACTGGTGGTGAATCCGGTGTCATCCAAACTGTAACATCACCGATCCAGTCTCCGTTTGACTTCGCGAGCATTTCATGAACAGGACTTGGCGTCATGTAATCCATCCATGCTTTTTGTTCTGCTTCTGTTTGTGCAAAAAGGGTTGAATAGCTTGTGATAAATAGAGCTGCGAATAAAAATTTTGTTATTAACTTCATGTTTAAATTTTCCTCCTGATTTATTTGTATCAAAATAACCAAAACGGGAAAAACATCAAATGAAAATAACACATTAGAGATTATCGAAAGTTGCTTATTTTCAAAAATCCCGTCTTGAATAATGAATTTTTATTTTATAAGTTGATATAAAAGTAAACATGGTAAGAAGTGTTCTCGCCGTATTAGCAGGGTTGGTAACAGCGTTCGTAGTGATCTTTGTTGTTGAAGCCGTTGGACATATTTTTTATCCTCCTCCTCCTGATGCAGACCTGAGAAATCCGGAAACAATAAAGTTGTTAATGGAAAACGCGCCCACAGGATCTTTGATAATGCTGTTGATCGGCTGGGCAGCCGGGTCATTCATAGGTGGTCTTTTCACAGCGATAGTCGCCACAAAAAACAAGGTGACTCATTCAATAATTACAGGCGGATTATTAATGATATCGGGAATTTCAAATATGGTACTTGTACAGCACCCTGTCTGGATGTGGATCTTTGGACTGATGATGTTTGTTCCCTTTGCTTATTTAGGAAGCAAGTATCTGAGTAAAAACAGAATGGAAGAATGAAATTCGAAATAGATTCCGCGCTTGAAGTCCTCACAGCCACACCTTTTGTCATGGAAAGTCAGCTGTCAGGTTTGAATAAAAAATGGTTTAATCGCAATGAAGGAAAGGACACTTGGAATGCTTCGGAGATAATTTGCCACATGATTCATTGCGAAGAGGATGACTGGATCCCGAGGATGAAAGTAATATTAAGTGAAGATGAAGATAAAAATTTTAAACCATTTGACCGGACCTTTGGATTTGAAAAAAGTGAGCGGCAGCCGGTAAGTGAATTGCTGAATGAGTTTAAAGAGTTAAGAGAAATAAGTTTAAAATATTTGCGATCGGCGGGTTTATCGGACAATGATCTGAACAAGACCGGGCTCCATCCGGATTTTGGAAAAGTAACTTTAAGACTGCTTCTCGCTGCATGGGTTGTACATGACTTAAGTCATTGCGCACAGATAAGCAGAGTTCTCGCAAAGCAGTATAATGATGAGGTGGGACCATGGAAAAAATATTTGCCAATTCTGAAAAATAGTGTTTATTAAATTTATTTAAATAACTTAATCCAAAACTATGATGGCTGACAAAATTTTATTCGGCGGAAGCATTCCGGATAATTATGACAAATATATGGGACCATTATTATTTGAATCTTATGCTGTAGATATTGCAGAATGTATCAAAGGAAAAAAATATACTGATGTGCTGGAGCTCGCATGCGGCACAGGAAGGGTAACAAATCAACTTGCGAAGGTCCTTCCGGAAAGTGTGAATTTAACTGTTACAGATCTGAATCCTGATATGGTTGAAACTGCCAAAACCAAGATTATGTCAAATAAGAAAATTATGTGGAAGACAGCGGATATGCAGTCATTGCCCTTTGAAAATTCTTCTTTCGATCTCGTTGTCTGCCAGTTCGGAATTATGTTTGTACCGGATAAAGAAAGAGCTTACTCGGAAATTTATCGTGTCCTGAGACCCGGAGGGAAATTCCTGTTTAATACCTGGGACAGTATGATAAATAATATGCCTATTCAGTATACAACCGATATTCTTGACAGCTATTTCAAAGATAATCCTGTGACTTTTTTTCATATACCATACTCATATTACAATAAGGATGAAATCAGTACACAGTTGAGCAAAGCAGGATTTGAAAAAATATCTTTTACAACAGTTCAAAAAGAATGTCAGAGTGATTCGGCTAAAGACGCTGCAAAAGGTTTGATTCAGGGCAATCCGACTATTACTGCTATTAACGCCAGGAATCCTGATCTGGTAAATGCTATAGAAGACGAGCTATCAAAAAAGTTATCCGAAAAATTCGGTGCAAAGCCGATGAAGTGTAATCTTCAGGCGATAATAATTGAAGGCATTAAAATTGGAGGTCAATTTTTATGAGTGATAGGAAAACTATTATAATTGACCCTGATTGGAGCTCATACTACAAAAATAAATCCA
>JBDTLQ010000209.1:0-6227 GCA_039934715.1 Ignavibacteria bacterium
GATATCTTAGGCACTCCAGGCGAACTGGCAAAAAATGAAAATCTGAAAGACGATCTGCTGGAATTAAGAGCTTTTCTGAAAAACCTTTTAGATGATATGAAATAACAATTTGCTTTAACTCCTGCCTTACCAAATCATTTTCCAAAAATACTTCAGACCTACAAAATTCAAAGATCTTACCGGTTTTATTTTAATACAAAAAAAATAGCTTCCGGTACCCAATTACCGGAAGCTAGGTTGCATCAGTGGAAAGGAGAACCTAAATAATCCGCAATAAACCATTTCTACCACAAAACAAAACATAATTACGGGAAACTTATATTAGTACATTTCTCCTTAATTTTAGCTCCTGCCTTTATATTTCAAATGGTATACCATAAAAAATATTTATTTGAATGCGAATAAAGAGCAGAAATTGTATACAAAATGCTGATAAAGTATTTTTGAAATGAATGTGCGTCAAAGATGTCATATTCATACTTCCAAATAAACGTGTTTCACAGATCAGATAATTTAAGAAGAGTAAAACACGTCAACAGGACTCTTTGGAACAAAAATATTATTTCAGTAAGACCATCTTTTTTGTCGCTTTAAAATTTTCAGAGATCAGTGAATAAAAATAAACACCGCTCGAAAGATTGCTCCCGTTAAAACTTACTTCATACCTTCCCTCGTTTTTGAATTCATTCAGCAATACATCCACAACCCTTCCGGTTGCATCATAAACTTTAATAGTCACTTTCTCTGATGCGGGTATTTCAAAACTTATCTTTGTTGCCGGGTTGAACGGGTTCGGATAATTTTGCGACAATAAAAAATCCTTAGGAATATTTGCGATAGAATTTCCCGAGACACCAGTTGTTCCGGTATTTTTTCCTTTCATGAAAATTATATTACTTCCAATACCGCTTGGCGGGATCATGCCAGTTCCGACAATGTCACCTTTATTATCATTATCAAAATCAGCGAATAATGGAGCGCTTACTCCTGAATATGCGCCCGCTCTCATTTTGTATTCAAAGCTACCGTTGTTATTATAATAAAGTGAAAGTGAATTGGAAGCATTGTTTCCGACTATTATGTCGCGGTCACCATCGCCATCGAGATCCCCGGATGTTATTCCGGATACATTTAAAAGATCAGGAGAATAAGCCGAAGGAAGAGTCACTGCCGGCTGAAATGTACCATCACCGTTTCCATACAATACAGACATCCAAGTGTTTTCAAAAAAATTGCTCGAAGCGATGTCAGCATTACCGTCATTATTAAAATCCATTACTTCAATATCGGTCGCTCCGCCCTGCTCCCCGATCGAATATGAAGTTGATTCCTGAAAGTCTCCGTTACCCATTCCAAGTGAAATGTTAATCAATGCTCCTGAAGATCCGGTGGCAATATCTTTATTACCATCATTGTTAAAATCACCTATGCCTATCGGCGCTGTATGCGTTCCTGCAAGTTTTATAATAGGCGAACCAAAACTTGCATTGCCTGAATTCAGACATATAAATATTCTTCTTCCTGAAGTCGGGACCGGAGGAGTTCCCAGCCACTCGGTAACTATCACATCATTGTCTCCGTCATTATCCAAATCCGCCGCGTCAATATCATACCATCCTGCTGAGCCGATGGATTTTGTCTGAACTGCACCGAATGTTCCGTCACCATTATTTATCGCATAATGAAAATCATACGGCGGAGAGTTTATAGCGGTAGCAAATAAAATATCAGGTTTATTATCTCCGTTAAGGTCTCTGAATTTTCCTTGCACACCGCCCCCTCTTATTGAATGAGTAAATGCCTCACCGAAATTTCCATTGCCGAGATTTTTCATTATCCTCACCGGCACTCCGACTGCTGCTCGTCCTGAAGCAGAAAGGATCAGATCAAGATCATTGTCTCCGTCAATGTCAGCAGCATCAACACTTCCTGCAATTGAAATTCCTGTTTCAAAAGTATTAGGTACGAAAAATATTCCATTGCCCGGATTTTTATGAACAGTTGCCATCATTGAATATGAATCTGTTGTAACTATATCTGTCTTACCATCATTATCCACATCGCCTAAGATCAAATCCTGTGTGTTCTGACCGGCAGGATTTTTATATGCAGGAAGAAAACCTCCTGAGCCATTATTCAGAATTACCTGATAACCGTCAGCTGTTCTTGCCAATGCACAGGCACCTGCAATATCAACCCACCCGTCTCCATTCAGATCTGCAACATCAATATTTTGAAAGCTTGCAGCCATCCAGTCAGAAGGAATCAAAACAGGATCAGTGAAAACTCCGTTATTATTTTTTAAAATTCCGATCGCTGATGTTCCCATGAAATTCAATCCTCTGTTGCAATAAAATATATCATTGTCATTATCATGATCAACATCCGCAAGACTTACCGAAGTATAATTAGCTGAACCGCTAAGTTCAAAGCTGTACTCTGTTCTGTTTGAAAAATCACCCGTTCCCGAATTTAAAAGAATGTTAACCTTGCCATCCATATTAGCAACTGCAATATCCAAGAAGTTATCGGAATTAATTTTTCCTGAAACGATCTTGAACGGAGAATTTCCGGCAGGATAAGAAACTGCATTTGCAAAAGTACCGTCTCCGTTATTAATTAATATCGCAACTGAATTACCCGACCCGAAGCTTCCATATGATGCAACTGCAATATCCTGTTTTGCATCTCCATTAAAATCTCCTGTTGCAATTCCTACAGGACCGCCGCCGATAACATAATTAGCAGAAGTCAGGAATGTTCCATTACCCTGATTAAAGAAAACTGTAATTGTATTGCCACTGAAATTATTTCCTGTATTAGAAACGATCACATCTTCAAATGAATCATTATTTAATCTTGCCGAGAAGACAAATTCTGAAGAGACGGATGTAGGGTAAATTACAGGCACAGAATTAAAAAATCCATCTCCGTTATTTCTCAGTACAACAAATCCCGTTGCGCTTCCCATGAATCCAGCAAAATATCTCGAGCCGAGAAAATCCAGATCGTTATCATTATCTATATCAGCAAGCCGGCCGGAGTTTAAAAAATATTCATGTCCTCCGTTATTTGTATTGAATCCATACCAGGTATCAAATGGAGGTGCAACGATCTGTGACCTGACATCTACCAAAGCTACAGAGCTTATAAGAATAAAAACTAAAAGTGCTGCTATAAAAGATTTCATTGGTTTGTTTTTTAATAATTACGTTTATATAAATTGTATACAAAACTACTACACATTCGGGTTTTCTCCAAACAACAATTTGCTTACGTGTAGGATTCAATATGAAAAATATTTCGATTCAACTATTTAATTAAGATCATTTTTTTTGTTTCAATAAAACCATCCGCCGTCAACGAATAAAAATAAATACCGCTTGATAAATTGCTTCCGTTAAAGTTAACCGAATAGCTACCCGCGTTTTTAAGATCATTGACAAGGACATCAACAACTTTTCCCGTGATGTCAAAAACTTTCAGACTTACCTTTCCCACCTTAGGAATTGCAAAGCTTATCTTAGTAGATGGATTGAAAGGGTTAGGATAATTTTGTAATAGAGTATATGAACCCGGAATTTCACTCACGGTATTACCTGCATGAGTCACAATAAGTTCAGTTGGAATTGTTTTAATTATCGTCCCGAGTGTTCCGCCCGCATAGACAAAGTTATCTGAATTAAAATACAATGCATACAAACCGTTATCAGTCACAGTCGGCTGCACGATCCATGATGCACCCGCGTCCGTTGACTTCACGATCTTTCCATTGCTCGCGACCGCGTATCCGAAACTGTTTCTGAACTGTACTTTATAAAAACCTCCTGAAGGCGCATTCATTATCGTCCAGTTGCTTCCTCCGTTGGTTGTTTTCAATAATCCCTGACCGGAGGATATGTAACCGTTGTTCTCATCAGTAAAGCTTACCGAAGTTAAGTAAGCAAATGCAAACGGAGATGTTTGCTGAACCCAGTTCGCACCGGCATTAGTTGTTTTTATTATGAATCCGTTATCTCCTGAACAATATCCAACGTTTTCATTTACGAAATCAATCCCTGTTACAAGGCTTCCTGAAGTACTAATCATGGACGGCGTCCAGTTCACTCCCGCGTTTATTGTTTTTAACATATGGCTGGAAGCTCCTACAACGTACCCCGTATTTGCATTTGTAAACACAACGTCAGTGAATATCTCATTTGTTGTACTGGTGTAAACCGCTGTCCAGTTAGTACCCCCGTTGGTTGTCTTTATAACTTCAATGCTTCCGGCAATGTATCCTGTTTGTTCATCCGTAAAGCTGATACCGTACTTCGGAAGTGTAAACGCACCTCCGACCTGTGATACCCATGTTTCACCTTCATCTGTCGTTTTTAAAATATCTCCACCTGAATATCCGCACACAGCGTAGCCTGTACTATTATTCACAAATTCTATTTCCGCTAGAGTTTTTTCTGTAACTGTAGACTGGGATGTCCAGTCTTTTCCTGCATTGGAAGATCTGATTATTATCCCGTATGTCCCGACCGAATGTATCGTGCCGTTATCCGTTATATCCGCGTCCATATAAATTCTTACGTTCTCAAGTCCGAGAGCTTCTTCGGTCCAGTTTATTCCGCCGTTTGTAGTTTTAAGTATTACTGATCCCGCGCCGAAACCAAAGCCGGTATTGTCATCGGTAAAAATAATTGAAGATACATCCATGTTTGAAGGCGATCCGACCTGTGTCCAGTTAATGCCTGCATTGGTTGTCATCAATACACACCCGTTATCACCCGCGGCGAAACCTGTTGATGCATTTAAGAATTTTATGTCTGACAACGCCGGATAATTAAAAGATTCAACAAGCAGCCAGTCAGTCCCGCCGTTTGTTGTCTTAATTATCTCACCTCCCAAAGCTCCACCCGCGGCATAACCATTATTCTCATCAAGGAAATATAAAGTGTTAAGATAATTCGCGCCTGCTGTTGTTTGTGTTGTAAATGAAGATCCGCCGTCGGTTGTTTTCCAGATCCTGCTTTCAAGCTGAAAGAACCCGAGCACATAGCCGGTGTTAGCATTTACAAAATCTATATCCATTACAGAAAACACTGAATCGAAAGGCTCTTCACGCGGAAGCGGGACATCAGTCCAGTTGAAGCCGCCGTTTGTAGTTCTCTTCAGCATCTGATTAAATCCTCCAATGTATCCCAGATCGGAATTTATAAAGTTTACGCCCAACAGCCTGTTGTTTGTGCCGGCGTTGAACTGTGTCCATGAGTCGCCGTTATTTATTGTCTTCAGTATTGTTCCAAACGCGCCGACTGAAAATCCTGTTGCATTATTAGTGAAGTCAACCGCGAAGAGGCTGTTGCCCTGCGGCTGAGGATTAAGCCATCTCCAGTTGTCAGCCTGTTGTGAATATGCAACCGTTGAAACGATCATCGATAATACAAAAGCAATGATTGATAGTTTTATTCTTTTCATAATGTATAGTTATTAGTTTTCAAAAAATTCTTTGATAAACAAATTTAATGCTAATTACCGGAATTCTAAAATTAGATTTCTTCTAAATGTAGTATTCATATTTAAAAATGAATTATTGCAATTGACAAAAGTGACACACGAGGATTTAAACAGGATTCAGGAAAAGGGTTGTAGTGTAAAGAATCCCACTATCTGAAATTTATAGGGTATTTATTGGATGAACTTAAATTCTAATTGCAAATTGTAAGCCGAAGATTTTGGATTTTGGATTTTAGATTTTAGATTTTGGATTTTAGATTTTAGATTTTGGATTTTAGATTTTAGATTTTAGATTAGTCTTTACTAAGGAAGTTAGAGACATTTGACATTTGAAATTGCCTCTCCGGTGCAATCAAGAAATGAAAATTTAATTGGGCAAATCTTCATAAACTAACTTGTTTTGCCAACAAAAATTGACTATATTAGCACTCTACTATAAAGAGTGCCAAACAAAATCAGAATAAACTTCAGACATTTTAATAATAATCAAGAGATCGGCGGTCATCAGCTATATCCGTGTCATCAGCGTTCAAAAACAAAAGAAGAAACTAAATTTTTTAATAACCAATAAACTAAATTGAAAAAAATGAAAGTGAAACCACTCAGCGATAGAATTATCGTGAAAGCGGCAGAAGCAGAAGAAAAGACAGCTTCAGGTCTTATCATTCCCGATACTGCCAAAGAAAAACCAATGAAAGGCGAAGTAATCGCCGTTGGCGCAG
>JBDTLQ010000210.1:0-6218 GCA_039934715.1 Ignavibacteria bacterium
GCAATTATGAAGTAATATTTGTTGATGATGGAAGCACCGATAATTCATTTGCAAGAATCAGAGACATACATAAAAAAAATCCAAAATTTCATTGTATCAAGCTGAGAAGAAATTATGGCAAATCTGCTGCACTGGCGAAAGGGTTCCGTGCCGCTAAAGGAAACATTGTAATTACAATGGATGCAGATCTTCAGGATGATCCCTCGGAAATTCCGGATCTGGTAAAAGTTCTGAATTCTGGGTTTGATCTTGTATCCGGTTGGAAAAAAGTCCGCTACGATCCGTTTATCAAAAAACATACATCGAAATTATTTAACTATATTACTTCAAAGCTCTCAGGGGTTAAACTTCATGATTTCAATTGCGGTCTTAAGGCTTATAAAAAGGATGTCGTAAAATCTTTAAGGATTTATGGAGAGATGCACCGGTATATACCCGCGCTAGCATATCTTTCAGGATTTAGCGTTACTGAGAAGCCCGTTAAACATCATGCAAGAAAGTACGGTGTTACAAAATTCGGAGCCAGCAGATTTGTTAACGGATTTCTTGATCTGCTGACAGTTGTGTTTACTAATAAATACATGAAACGCCCTTTACATTTTTTTGGGAGCATTGGAATCATTACCTCTACACTTGGTTTATTAGTAAGCATCTATCTAACAGTTTTAAAATTTGTAGAAGGAAAGCCGTTAAGTGACAGACCTTTATTTCTTGTCGGTATCTTTCTCATTATTCTCGGGATCCAGTTCCTATCCCTTGGACTTATTGCAGAGATGATTACCAAATCAAACGTCAAAGACGATGACGTTTTGGTCGAAGCAACATTATAGCTACGGTTTTTTTTAATCATCAGTAACTTTTTACAATAACTAAGGAATTTAATCATCTACTCTGACCTACCTGAAATAGTTAAACGTATTACGTAGGAATTTAATAAAATTTTATCCTTATAAATGTCGAATTCTGTAATAAGTAAAAAAGCAATAATTGGTAATAATGTTAAGATAAAAGATTTTACAACTATAGAAGACGATGTCATAATAGGAGATAACGTTGAAATTGATTCTAATGTGCTGATAGCTAACGGTGCAAGAATTTCCAACAATGTAAAAATTCATCACGGAGCAATTATATCAACTCAACCGCAGGATCTCAAATTTGGAGGAGAACAGACAACATTGGAGGTCGGAGAAGGCACTGTTATAAGAGAATATGCAACATTAAACAGGGGAACCAAGCACAGCAATAAAACTGTCGTAGGAAGCGATTGCTTTATCATGGCCTATGCTCACATTGCTCATGATTGCCGGATAGGAAATAATGTTATCATTGCAAACGCAGTGCAGATGGGCGGCCATGTTGTAATAGATGATTTTACAATAATCGGAGGGCTTGTTCCAATCCACCAGTTTACAAAGATCGGACAGCATGTAATGATCGGAGGCGGATTCAGGGTTGTAAAGGATATTCCCCCTTATTTACTCGCCGCTGGTTTTCCTCTTAAGTATGAAGGTGTCAATGTAGTCGGATTGAGGAGGAGAGGATTTACCAGCGATCAGATCGAAAATATAAGGAATGCTTATAAGGAAATTTATAACTCAGATCTAAATGTCAGTGATGCTGTAAAAAAAATCAAAGAGACATTTCAACTGTCCCCCGAGATCAACAATATCATAAGTTTCATAGAATCGAGTGAACGGGGAATTGTCAGGGGATAGATTTTTTGAAAAAGAATTTAGAGATAAAGTGTAAACTTGAAAATTATAATCTGACGAAAGAGAAGTTAAACTTTTTAACCTTTTCCAAATCTGTTGAGAAGCAGATTGACACATATTATAATGTTTCAAAAGGAAGACTGAAGCTCAGAGTGATAAATGATAAGAAAGGTTTTCTTATTTTTTACCAGAGAGCAGAAGAGACAGTTAAGAGAATATCAAAATATACAATAACCCGAATTATCAATTTCAAGGAACTTAATGAAATTCTTAAAACATTGTTTGGAATTAATACCATAATTAAAAAGAAACGGGAGATTTATATTCAAAAAAATATAAGGGTTCATTTGGATACAGTGAAAGACCTTGGGAGTTTTTTGGAAATCGAAGTAATATACAATGACTTAAATTCAGCGAAAAAGCAGCTTGATAAACTGATCCTGCTTTTGGGTCTTTCTGAAAATGATTTTATCAAAAATTCCTACTCAGATTTGTTAATTAAAAAATAATAAATGTCCGCACAGCAGCAGGAAGCTCCTAACCATATCACTACAAAAGTTCTGTATGCAATGAAGCAGCGACATGAAAAGATCACTATGCTTACGGCATATGATTTTCTCACAGCGAAATTTCTTGACGCGGCGGGTATAGAGGTCATTCTTGTCGGAGATTCTTTGGGCAATGTTATACAGGGAAATGAAACCACTCTCCCCGTTACACTGGAGGAAATGATCTACCATACTAAGATTGTAAAGAGAGCGGTTAAGAATGCTATCGTAATAGCTGATATGACTTTTATGAGTTATCAGGTTGGTGTAAAGGAAGCAATTACAAACTGCGGGAGAGTGATGAAGGAAACCGGCTGTGACGCTGTGAAAATGGAGGGAGGAGATTATATTGCCGAAACAATCAGAAGGGTTGTTGAAATCGGAATTCCTGTAATGGGTCATCTCGGGTTAACTCCGCAATCAATAAATAAATTCGGAAGCTATAAGACACGGGGTACCGAAAAAGAAGAGGCCGATAAGATCTTTAAGGATTCTCTTCTGATTGAAAAAGCAGGCTGCTTCGCAATTGTAATCGAAAAAATCCCGGCTAAGCTCGGCTCAAAAATTTCAAAAGCTCTGAAAATTCCTACAATAGGAATTGGTGCGGGACCTGATTGCGATGGTCAGGTATTGGTAACTCACGATATGCTGGGATTCATTGAGGACTTCAAACCAAGATTTGTGAGGCGTTATGCTAACATGGCTTCTGACTCAAAAGATGCTTTCAAGAAATTCATTAAAGACGTTAAGGGAAGAAAATTTCCTACAATGAAAGAAAGCTATTAACTTTTTAAAATTATCAGTAAAAATAGTCAATTTTACAAATGACAGCTAATGGGTGATTGCAATTTCAGAACAGGATTCGGATATGATGTACATAAATTGACTAAAGGGAGAAAACTGATTTTAGGGGGAGTTGAAATTGAAAATGAAAAAGGTCTTGAAGGTCATTCTGATGCGGACGTTTTGCTTCACTCCCTTTGTGATGCTTTACTTGGAGCCGGAGGATTTAAAGATATTGGTCACCAGTTTCCAAATACAGATCCGGGATACAAGAACATCTCCAGCCTGATCCTGCTTTCAGAAACTTTCCTGATCTTAAAAAAAGCAGGATGGAAAGTAAGCAACACCGATTCAGTAATTTTGCTTGAAGAGCCGAAAATATATAAACATGCTGAAGAAATGAAAAGTAATATTGCAAAGATAATTGAAACGGAAAATATTTCAATCAAAGCAACCACTTCAGAAGGGCTCGGTTTTATAGGCAGGCAGAACGGCTGTTCAGCTTATACTACTGTATTGATCTACAAATGATCTTTCTTCTGACTATCATAATTTATTTTTAGCATTTACCTAATTTGGAATTTCTTCAAAGTACAGATGAAGTTCTTTTTCATTTTATAAACGGAACTCTTGCCAATCCGCTTACTGACAAGCTTATGCCGTTTATTACAGAGCGAAACCATTGGTTTATTTTTTACGCGATCATCTGGATATATCTGATGACCAAAGGCGGCGCTAAAGGAAGAACAGCAGCATTGCTCATCATTCCATTGATCCTTATTTCAGATCAGACCGCTGATAATATCATAAAACCTTTTTTCCACAGGATCAGACCCTGCCATGTTCTTGAAAATGTTCATTTACTCATCAATTGCTCGGAGTCTTTTTCTTTTCCATCTAATCATGCAGTAAACAATTTTGCCGCAGCTACCCTGTTTTCCTGGTTCTATCCCCGGATGAAATATTTTTTATTTACAGGTGCATTAATAATTTCTCTTTCAAGGGTCTTTGTGGGTGTCCATTATCCTTATGATGCTTTAGGAGGAGCTTTGATCGGGATCTTTTTTGCATTACTGATAGTATACCTATGGAAATTGGTCAATAATAAATTTAAAATTCTTCCGGTCAATTCGAACGCGGTTTAAATAACATTATAATTTGAAATTCAAAAACATTGATAAAAAAATATTTTTACAGGTTATAATAGCCGGAATATTTTATGGTTTATCTTTCCCCCCTGTAAATCTGAATTTTCTCATCTACTTTTCATTTGTTTTAATTATCGATGTTCTCTTAAAAAGTATAAGATTAAAACAGATCTTCCTGAGGACCTATGGTGTTTTTTTTACGGCAGGACTCTTAGCAATATCCTGGATCGGTCTCAGCGGAATGCGAGACAATGCTGATTCATTCCTTATCATTGCCGGTGTATTTGTACTCTTTATTTATCCTTTATTTTTTATCCCGCCTGCGATATTGTTTTATTTTATTAATAAAAATTTTTCTTCAGGGAAATTAAAATATATATCTTTAATAATATTCCCGTTTCTCTGGACCGCGTTTGAATACATACAGACGCTGGGACAGATAAATTTTCCCTGGCTTTTTGCGGGGAATACTCAATCATACAATCTTAATAAAATTCAATTCGCAGAATATACAGGAGTGTTTGGCGTTTCCTTCTGGATATGCGTCACCAGTGTTGCTCTGTATGTTTTATTTAATAAATTGTCGGCTAAGAGCTGGAAAATACTTTCACCAAAATCCATTACTGTTTTTGCATTAATAATTATAATTTTCTTTCTTCCTGATCTGTTTAATGTTCTGAATAAAAATACTTTTACAGAAAGCGGGAAAATAAAAATTGGTATCGTCCAGCCCAATATAGATCCATGGGAAAAATGGTCCGGAAAACAAAATGATCTTATCAATGATTATCTCGATCAGATCAGAAAGATCTGCAGTCAAGACCGTGAGATCCAGCTCATAGTACTTCCTGAAACGGCTCTGCCATATTATTTTAAGGAAAGACATTTTGAAGAAAGATATCTTTTGATTAAAGATCTTTGCGATAGTATCAATATACCTATAGTGATCGGTACTCCTGACCTTCAATATTATGACAACCAGCCGGCAGCTCCGGACGACGCGAAGATCATGAAGAGCTCAGGTTTAAAATATGATACCTATAACACTGCCGTCTTGTTCGAACCGGGTAAGGATAAAAACATTTATCAGAAACACCACAAGATAAAACTGGTCATCGGCAGTGAGCGTTTGCCGTACAAGGAGCTTTTACCTTTCGCAAAAAACCTTGTTGAATGGGGAGTTGGACTGAGCAGCTGGCAGATCGGCGAGGACACAAACATTTTTGCTCTTCCGGACGGAGTTACTTTTAATACAGCGATATGCTATGAATCCGTTTATCCCGAGTTCTTTGCCGGGTTTGTAAATAAGGGCGCAGATTTTTCAGTGATCATAACTAACGACGGCTGGTGGGGAAAATTTTTTGGTACCTATCAGCATAACCAATTCGCTGTCTTTCGTGCGATTGAAAACAGGAGATGGATAGCACGTTGCGCTAACACGGGCATATCCGACTTCCTTGATCCGCAGGGAAAAATGTATCTTGAAACTCCTATAAATGAAAAGAGAAATATTATTTTTGAGATCGGTTTAATACAGGATAAGACTTTTTTCTGTAAACATGGTGACCTGTTTTCTAAAGTGTGCTTTTATGCGGGAGTATTGGTCTTCGCGATAAGTTTTTTTTTCCGGAAAGGAATATCATCCCCATAAATTATTTTTATCCGCCGGCTTTGCTTCCTCTTTAGTAATTTCCTTGTGAAGATTTACAAGATCATCTGAGATCAGTTTACGCTGCACGGAATTATCCGTTATCTCAACTGCAGCTTCAACCGGAATATCTCTTTCCTTTTTTACATCAACATCTCCTGCAATTTTTTTCTCTGGAGCCTTAGTAACTTTTGTTTTTTGCGGATGCTTATTTTCTTTTCCGAACTTTACTTTTACTTTTTTCAGATTGTCAAAGTTGCTGTTAACCTTCATTGATAATTTTTTCGAAGGGGAGAACCTCACTGATTTATTCTTTCCGGGATCCTTATCTGTAATTAATCTGAACTTACCGAACTTCTGTATCTTTGCAATTTTT
>JBDTLQ010000211.1:0-6213 GCA_039934715.1 Ignavibacteria bacterium
GGAGTGGAAAGAAAATGATTATTCAGGTTACATTCCTCTTTCGCGGACCCACCGTATAATGTCCGTAGCCAACGGAGGGCAGGTGCTTGTTTCAAATGAAGTCTATGAAAATGTTATAGAAAATATTTCAGGACAAATTTCTTTCAGGGATCTGGGTGAAAGAAGGCTTAAAGATCTGATCCGTTCCGAACATTTGTTCCAGATGATGTCGCCTGATCTGTCCGCGGAATTTCCCCCTCTGAAAACTCTTGACGCCAGACCGAATAATCTTCCCGTCCAGCTTACGAGTTTTGTTGGAAGAGAAAAAGAAATGGAAGAGATCAAAGTTTATTTACAGAAAACACGTCTGCTAACTTTAACCGGTTCTGGCGGCACCGGCAAGACACGGCTTGCACTTCAGGCGGGAGCCGATCTAATTGATGAGTTTGAAAACGGAGTATGGACCGCTGAGCTTGGAGCTATCTCAGATCCTTCTCTGATCATGCAGGAAATATCTTCAATTTTCAAACTGATTAATGACGGTTCAAAGGAGATCATTGAAACAGTAAAAGATTTTCTAAGGGACAAGAAATTGTTACTGATCCTGGATAACTGTGAACACTTAATAGAAGAAGTTGCCCGTATCGCTGAGAACCTGCTGCAATCCACGTCAGGATTAAAAATAATTTCCACCAGCAGGGAAGCATTAGAGATCGGAGGCGAGATCAGTTTCAGAATTCCGCCAATGTCATTACCCGAAAAACACATTAATGTTACCGCGGAAAAACTTTTGAAATATGAAGCGGTAAAATTGTTTGTCGACAGGGCAAAGTTAATAAAGCAGGATTTTAATCTGACGGATGAGAACGCGGGCATATTATCGGAATTGTGTTTTCAGCTTGACGGAATTCCGTTGGCGATAGAGCTTGCGGCTTCAAGGGTGAATATGCTGACCGTTGAAAAAATACTTGAGAAGCTGAGCAGCAGGTTCAGCCTTCTTACCGGAGGAAAGAGAACATCTTTGCCCAGACAGCATACTTTAAGAGCATTGATTGACTGGAGCTATGATCTACTTTTTGAAAAAGAAAAATTATTATGGGGAAGACTGTCGGTATTTTCAGGCGGATGGACCCTTCCCTCTGCTGAAGAGATCTGCTCGGATGAAAAATTAAATTCAAATGAGATCTTTGATCTTCTGAATCATCTCATCAGCAAATCAATCGTCACAATTTTGGAAGAAGAAAATACGATCAGGTATTATATGCTGGAGACTATAAGACAGTATTCAATTGAAAAGATGGATGATAAAAATTTTTTCAGCAGAAAACATTTTGAATATTTCCTTAAACACAGCATTAAAGGGTCATTTAGTTTATACGGTAAGGATCAGATCAAGGGACTGAAAGTTCTGGAATCTGAAAAAGAAAATTTCAGAGCCGCGATCAACTGGGCAATTGACAATGAGCCCGAAGGCGCTTTAAACATCTCGGAAGGATTCGGAAAGATATGGGAGTTCAGTGGATATTATGAGGAAGGAATGTCGACTTATAAAAGGATACTTAGTGTAAATGAAAATGCTCCTGCAGAACGTAAGGTGATCTTATGCTCCAACCTCGGATATTGTTCAATGTTGTCGGGTGATTACAAAAACGCTCGTGAATATCTGAGAACCGCAATGGAGATCGTGAAAGTAACAGGCGACATGGAAGTAACTTCAATGCTTTATAATGTGATGGGGCTGCTGAATTATTATACAGGAAATTTCGAAGAGGCGACTAAGTATTATGAGAAAAGCATAAAGATAAGCACTGAGATCGAGAATGATAACGGGATGGCCAATGCATCAATAAACCTTGGCGCCATTTGTCAGGCTACCGGTGATTTTGAAAGGGCTAATTCTCTTTATAAGACCGCATTGTCAATTTATAAAAAATATGAAAATATTCAATCGACTTCAAGAACTCTGATCAACATTGGCACACTGGAATATAACATGGGCAACTATCAGAATGCTATCAGTTTTTATAAGGAAGGAATTGAAATAATACATGAGCTTCAGGATCATGAAGCAATCGCCATTGCTAATCTGAATCTTGGAAATGCTTATTTAAATCTTAAAGACTTTGAGCTTGCAGAAAATTTTTATAATGAATGCAGCAGGATTTCGAGGGAGTACGGATTCAGGCATTTGATCACACATTCGGAAATCAGAATGGGCGACATAGCGCTTGTAAAGGGAGAAACGAATAAAGCGGGTAACATTTATATTGACTGTATAAAAACCTGTGATAAGTCCGAGGAGCTTCACAAGCTTGGAAACTGCTTCAGGGGGCTTTCAAAAGTTTGCCTGAACCTGGAAGAGTATGAGATCTCTGTTAAGATGCTTGCCTTATCGGACTCACTTTTTAAAAAAATAGGAGTGAAATTAACAAAAGCTAAACTTCAAGAAATTGACGAGATAAAAAATACTTTTAAAAATAAAATGGGTCAGGAAAAATTTAATGCGCTTTGGAATGAAGGTGATCAGATGGAGACTGATGATGCAGTGATACAGGTACGATCCCGTTTGAACAGAGATCAATAACTCTTTGACCCACGAATAAACTTTTCTTGCCACAAAACACATGACACAGATTTAGCTGATAGTCACTGATTTTAAAAAGATTTTTTTAGAATCGCTTCTACTATTTAAATAAATTTATTTTTCTTGTTAAATATAATTTTAATTTATAGATATATTTGAAAATAAAAAAATCAGCGTAAATCAGTTTCTTCCGTGTAATCCGCGTTCAATATTATTTTAATGATTGAAATCAGCGTAGATCAGTTTCTTCCGAGTTATCTCTGTTCAATTAAAAAATGTAGTGTACTTTAATCATTTCATCGTTAGTCAATATTAGTATTGTTTTCACAAAGGAATTAATTTAGTTTTTACTTACACACCCCGAATATTGCTCGTTAGTTTAAAAGTTCTAAGGGAAATTTAATAAACTAAACTTTAAGGAGGGCATATGAAAAAACTTATTCTTACCTTTTTTCTTTCCAGTCACTTTTATTCATCTGATGTATGCTGAAGACGGACCAAACGTATGGAGCATCTCTCTCAGCAAGAAAGAATAGAAAATTCAACACTACGAAAGGAGATCGGCAAACGGTTAATGCAGAATGCGAACGGTTGTTGCAATAAGGCGAACGGTTTAATGCAGTACGATAAACTGTTAATGTAGTATGGCAAAATGTAAATGCTGAACACAAAACCGCAAATGCTGAACACAAAACCGCAAATGCTGAACGATGAACTGCAAATGCTGAACGATAACTGCAAATGCTGAACGATGAACTGCAAATGCTGAACGATGAACTGCTAACGCTCAACGCCAAACAGCAAATGCTGAACTGCAAACTGCTAATGCTGAACTGCAAACTGCTAATGCACTACGGCACTGCAAATACCTTACGTCGAACCGCAAATGCTGAACTACGAACTGCAAATGCTGAACTACGAACCTATAGTATTGAACGGCCAACTGAAAATTTAGAATGAGGAACTGCACCTAAAACTCCGCACTCTAACTCAACACTATACACTCTGTGCTGAATTTATTATGATAAATTTAAAATTATTTTTATTATATTTGTTTATAAAATCTTAGTCCATTTTTGAAAATAGCAAAAAAAATACTTTGTCTTGTCATAGTATCACTTCTGATGCTGCATACTAACTATGTATTTCTCTACTATTCATTGTATGAAATAAATAAGACCGGACTTACCGAAAGCTGCTGCGAAAAAAAAGTTGATAATTGTGATGCTCACTGCTATCTCGATAAAAAGATAAATGAAGATAATAACGATTCGAAAGGAACCACCGTTGAGATGAAACTAAAGATATCGGAATACATTGTAAAAGAATACAGCCCGGTCTTGCTTTCAGAAAAAAATAAAGACTATACTTTTCATAATAACATATCATTTACAAAAGGCTTCAGCTCTGACATAGAGCATCCTCCAAAGATCTGACTCTTCCAAATATATTTTTCATTTAATACTACTGTTCTGCATGCTGAATGCGGAACTCCTATTATTTAAAATCATAACATCATAAAATGAAAATCAGAAGAGTTTCATCTATATCATTATTACTTTTACTTTTGACAGTTACAATTAATTTTTATTCATGCAGCGATGATTCGGTGACACAGGGTCCCGAAGCGCCTGTAACATCAACTCTTATCCATCTTGATTCATCTTACGCTATCGGAGGCAGGGCATTAGTATCTCTTTACGTCGAGGATTCACTTCACGTAGGGTATAATCCGGTTTATGTTGTGCTGCACGATTCAGTCACAGGTGTTCTTATTACTGACGCGCATGTTGAATTTGATCTGCTCAATCACGGGCACAGCACTCCGGTTGAAAATCCGGAATCCAATACAGCTGTTGACGGAAAATTCAAAGGAGCCTGGATACTGAACGCGTCGCAGGCAGGAGACAATCCTCTTCACTGGCATTATACAGTAATGGTTCACAATCATGAGGCGCCGGGTGAACCTGAAGGGGCAGCGGAGTTTAGCGAGTTTGTTGTAAAGGAAGATCCGGATGGATTTAAGTCTATCATCATGCCCGACAGCACGGCTCTTTATCTTTCATATATTACTCCAAGAACCCCGGTCACCGGAGCTAACAGTTTTGAATTCCTGATAAACAAAAATGAGCCGGAACTCTTTCCGCCGGACGGAACATATACAATAGAAATGACTACTGAATATCTCGCTAACGGACATACTACAACTAATAATGTTAACCCTGTCGGCAATTCGATCGGTCACTATAACGGTACAGTGAATCTTGATCAGAACGGCGCGTGGAGGATCAAACTTAAACTTATAAAAAACACTTTGTCCTACGATACATATTTTGATATAACTTATTAATATATTTAACCATGAAAAAATTATTTTTAATATTAACAGCGTTCATATTTTTGGGGACGGCAGCTAATGCTGCAAATTCTCCAAAGCACATTCATCTGAAGAAACCGCTTAAGCTTTCGGACATTAATGACATTCAGGATACACAATGCGATCTTTGCGGATGCTATATGGGTCTTGATCCTAACTTCGCGCTGAATCAGGTTGGGATAAGATTCAGCTCGATTAAGTTTTTTACAGAGGGTCAACCTGAAACAACAGATCCTGCTCTTGATCATCCAGGGGATGGTACTCAAAGCTCAACCGAATATTATAATGATCTGGAATTTTATTTGCGTTATTATGTCACTCCAAAGTTCAGAGTTTTATTTAGCCTTCCTTTCGGATCAAATGAGATCGACGGTAAAAAACTTAACGGCGTTGGCGACGCGAAATTGCTTGCACAGTATCAGGTCTATAATTCTGAGATTACCGGGAAGACAGTTCTGTGGCAGAGATTGTTCCTCGGTGGCGGGTTTAGTCTTCCTACCGGTATCTATAATAAACAGCTGACATTCGGTGTGACAGAACCACACTTTCAGCCTGGGACAGGTAGCTTTGATCTGATTATGACGGCACTTCATCTTGCCAAGCTTGAAAAGGTAGGTCTGGGCTGGAGGAATGATATCGTGTATACGATCAACGGAAAAAATAAAAATGAGTACAGCTTCGGCAACAGGTTCAACTGGAATTCAACTTTCTTTTATGAATTGCCCGCATCTGAATTAACGATATTGCCGCATGCGGGAATTTATTTTGAATCTGCAAAGCAGGATCAGCAAAACGGACTGCCGGCAGAAGGAAGCGGAGGTGATGTTTGGTTCGGGACAGGCGGGATGGATTTTTATTATAAGGACTTTTCTCTGGATTTTAATTACCAGTTCCCTATCCATGAAAAATTCATTGGTGAACAGGCAGGAAATGATTACAGAATTTATGCGGGGCTGGGATACGCCTTTTAAGAATTCTAATGTTAGTTTTATCTAGTGGAGTTAAGCGGTTTTTTAAACCGCTTAACTTTTTTTTAATACTAAAGTCTTACGGACTTTTAATTTTTATTATCATTGGGAGAGATAGAGAGTTATTTCAATAGTGAATTCTTTGCAAAAAGGCGGGTTTGCAACATGGCAGTGTTACAAATTTCATTGCTAATCACACGTGTAATTTTTATTTTGCTTAAAACAATTCTGAATGGCAAAAGGCTTTAATGTTCTATTCGTAACAAGTGAAGTTTTCCCTTACTCTAAAACCGGCGGCTTAGCAG
>JBDTLQ010000212.1:0-6169 GCA_039934715.1 Ignavibacteria bacterium
TTGGAAAGAGAATTAAACTTATTGATTCCGGTGAGGAAGCAGCAAAGGAAGTAAAACGACTGCTTGGAGAAAAGGACCTTTTGAATACTCAGAAAAAGAACGGACAGCATAAATTCTATGTGACGGATTTTCAGAAAAAGTTCAAAGACATAAGCGAAAGATTCCTTGGAGCGCCGATACATGATGTGAAGAAGGTTAAGCTTGGATAAGAGTTGGAGTGTGGAGTGGAGAGTGTGGAGTGTGCAGCAAGTTGAGTTAGTTGAGTTAGTTGAGTATGGACATTATTTCTGATTTCTTAATTTCTAAATAAAAGCAATGGACAGTGAAGAAGTAATAGAAATTTTCAGAAAGACGGGCGCGCTGCTGGAAGGACATTTTATACTGACTTCCGGTTTGCATAGTCCGCATTATTTTCAATGCGCAAAGGTTTTACAAGTGCCTGAATATAATACCATGCTTGCAAATGAGATCGTCGAAAAATTCAAAGACAAAAAGATCGATGTTGTGATCACTCCGGCTGTAGGCGGGATAGTCCTAGGTACCGAAGTCGGACGCCAGCTCAATGCACGGACGATCTTCGGTGAAAGAGACGGTGACAAAATGACTTTGCGCCGGGGCTTTGAAATCAATGAAGGAGAAAATGTGCTTGTGTGCGAGGATGTAGTCACAACCGGAGGAAGTGTATTCGAGGTAATTGATCTTGTAAAGAAATCAAAAGGTAATCTTGTCGGTGTGGGTTTTATTATTGACCGCAGCAATGGGAAGGTAAAATTCGGAACTGATCAGTATTCTCTTGCTGAGATCGATGTGATAAGATATCCGGAAGAGGAAATTCCAGAATGGCTTGCGAAGATACCTGTAAGTAAGCCGGGGAGCAGAAGCCTGAAAAGCCGTTAGCAGTTAGCAGTTAGCAGTTAGCAGTTAACAGTTAGCAGTTAGCAGTTAGCAGTTAGCAGTTAGCAGTTAGCAGTTAGCAGTTAACAGTTAGAGTTTGTTGAGTAGTTAAGGTACTAAATACTCAATACGGCATTCCTAATACATACATTCTTAATACCTATTTTAAAAGCACCATTCTTCTCGACTGAACAAATCCTTCCCCTTCAATTCTATAAAAATAAATCCCGCTGGCAAGACTGCTGCCTTGCTTCGCATCGCGGGCGTTAAAATCTATTGTATAATATCCTGCTTCTTTGAATTCGCTTTCAAGTGTTCTGATCTCTCTGCCTGAATTATCAAAGACTTTAAGTGTAACAAAGCTGTTAGCCGGTAATTGGTAATTTATAATTGTGTTTGGATTAAATGGATTGGGATAATTTTGAGATAATTCAAACTTAACAGGAAGTCCAATGATAACTTCACCGGATAGATTATAATATTTATAGTTTCCATTAAAATCTATTTGCTTCAGCCTGTATTTGTATTTTCCCGAAGTTAAATTTCTGTCTACAAAAATATAATTTTGCTGAGATGTAGAATTGCCATGCCCAACTACATATCCAATTTTATTCCATACGTCTTGCGTCTCGGCTCTTACGTCTCCACGTTCTATTTCAAATCCTGAATTATTCTCTTCCGATGTTGTTGACCAGCTTAGAGTTACTGCGCTAGAATTTACAAGCGAAGTAAAGTATGAAAGTTCTATCGGCAGTGGATTATCTCCGTTCAACAAAATAGCAACATTACCTGAAAAATATTCTACAACTGCTGCATCAATATCACCGTCCTTATCAAAATCTCCTGATACTGAATTGTATCTGACTGGGGAATTATATCCGATAAAACCTGTAAAGTTACCCGTTCCATTATTCATAGAAGTAAATAATGATGAGGCTGGAATATTATAAGACAAATCAATAAACCCGTCTCCGTTAAGATCGGCCATTATCAAATTACAAAATCCACTTAAACTTGCACCTTCAGAAAAAGATCCATCGACATTATTTTTTAACAAGAATCCCGGAGTAGCGATATCTATACGACCATCATTGTCAAAATCGGATAACTTTGAATCTCCGGAAGAAAGTATAAAAGATGGTGCACCATGAACATCGATTGTATAAACATTTTGGGAAATAAATCTGCCTGAACTGTTGTTTGTTAATTTATTATAATTTCTGCACAGATCATAGAATGTAATACTATTCCCACCTGAATATCCGCTGATTCCCAGCAGATCCAAATCACCATCATTGTCCAGGTCACCTGTTAATACTTTATCTACATAACCCGATAAAATAAAACAGCTGAGATCTAAATGTATAGTGGTGTCAGCAATAAACAATCCTTTATTATTCCGTAATGTGGATATGTCAGTCGCCGATGCAAAATATGAAATATCTAAGAAACCATCACCATTCAAATCCCCATATGATCCTAATCCTCCGGTAAATATTGCTGTTTGTATAAAAATACCCGAACCATTGTTCTGATAAAAATATATATTGGAAGAATTGTTGATAAGTATATCAAGATCCCCGTCTGCATCAAAATCCGCAAGCTCCGGTATACCCGGCATACTAAGCTCTGTATAAAATGAAAAAACAGCATTCCCATTATTTTTAAATATTTTATTATTGATAAGAAGATCAATATCGTTATCTCCATCTATATCCCCACACTTCATAGGTCCACCTGCAATATCTATTTGGGAAATCTTTGTAAAAATTCCTGTCCCTGTTATCGCCTGAACTGTGAAAGAAAAAACAAAAGGAGTTATACTTTCATTTAAAATTGTCTTTACCCGGTCGGTAAGTGTGATACTTACAATCTCGCCATATTTCAGATCCTGATCGGGGTCTAAGGTTGCTATTTTAGTGATAGAGTTGTAACTAATATTGATCGTAAGCAAACCGGTTTGATAACCGAAGACTTTTATGTTTGCGTTATTTATCGTGGAAGGATCCATCGGCTGTGTGAACACAATGTTGATGTTAGTATATTTGCTCGCGCTGACTGCGTTCATGCTTGGGGTAACGTTATTTATGTAAGCATTTATCGGAACAGCTAAAATGCCTTTGCAAAAAGAGAAAGATATTAACAATAGCATTGTTAGATTAAAAATAAGTTTACATATGTGTTTCATTTTTTCTCCTTAGTTTTAGATTTCAAAATTATAGAAACTCTTATTTTTTACTAAATTTAAATTTGAAACTGCATCTATTCTAAATAATATATCAAAATTTTCATACTGTTTATCATTTCCTATATTATTTGAAGTTCTAAAAATTGATTCAAGATTTCTTTTTAGTGGACTCACCCGTCAGCACTTCAAGAGCCAGTGGTATCATAATTAAATATGCAGGAAAAAATTTAGCTAACTGACTCAGAATACTGTTAAAGAAAAAGAATACAACATAGATTATCAAACTTAAAAAAGACAATTTAAAAAATGTACTACTCTTTTTATAAGCCATAATCGAAAGCGCTATAAAAGTAAATACTTCGACGATCCAAATTTGAATTATTTTATACCGCATAATAATATTAGAGGAGATTTCATGTTCAACAGGATACGGACTTTCTCTGAATCCAAAATATAATCTCATCGAATAGAAAGAAATAAAGAAAGCTGTCAAACACAAAATAATAATCATAATATTACGTTTATTGAATAACGTCTTTTGCTGTATTAAATATGCAATATAGAAAATAACAATAAATATTATTTGTGTTCTGTTTAGGACACCAACAGCAATTACAAGAGGCAGGTAATATCTTTATTGCTAAATATTAAGTTCAATCCAACCAAATAAAAGAACAAAGTATAATAATCTCCGTCCTGCCAGAAGCTTGATATACCCAAAGGTATCACAACTGCCAAAAATAACAACCCAGTCACACATGCCTGGTCTGAAAAAAATTTTTTCAGGAAAGAATAAAATTGAGAATAAATACCCAGGAGACAAAAGAACATAATAATCTGATAAGAAAAAGTATGAAGCTTTAAGGGATTGTGAGCAAAACGCGAAAGTACCCTCTGCATTGAATACCCTAAAACCGGTTCCATTATTCTATATTGATATGGAGGATCCATCACGTTCGATAATATTGAGTCCTGAATTTTCATCCTGAAAGGAACATTGGGATAAATTGATCTTTCACAAATGATTTGATATGAGATCATCGTAAGAAGCAGAACAACAAGATATGCCGGTTTGAAAATTTTTTTTTTGTGATCCATAATTGTTTTTGATTATTTTACAATCAGGGTTGAGTTAGTCTTATTTCAGAAAAAAAAAAGAATGTAATCGGATAAAATTTATGGCTTTCGAAAATGAGTTTATTAACGTTTGAAAAATATAATTTTTTACGAAAAGTTTTTCAAGTTACATTATATTTTAGAAGAATACTCAATGCTTACATCGAATATTGACAGAATTCTCCGGAAAGCGCGGGAGTGACTCTGTCGGGACGAGCTGTGACGTCAAACGTCAACCATCAGACGTCAACCGAATGAGCTGCGAGACTATAGATGCGAAATGCGGATAGACTTACAGTGTCTTACAGAGATGAAAAGATTTTCAAAATTACATTTAACCAAGAATTTAATATCCTTATATTTGTAAATTCAAAATAAATCTGAATAATTTTTAAATATTATCAATGGACTTTAACCTAACCGAACAGGAACTTGCAGTTCAAAAGCTTGCAAGGGATTTTGCTCAAAATGAAATTGCGCCGCATGTGATGAAGTATGACGAAGCTCAGGAATTTCCAATGGAGATTGCCAAAAAACTCGGCGAGATCGGATTTTTTGGAATTATTTTCCCTGAAGAATACGGCGGTTCAAATTTTTCCACAATGGAATACGCGATCATTGTTGAAGAGATCTCAAAGGTTGATCCTTCAATGGGACTCACCATCGCTGCTCATAACGGACTTTGTACAAATCATATTTTCAGATATGCCAATGAAGAGCTTAAGAAAAAATATCTTCCCGACCTTACAAGCGGAAAAAAGCTTGGTGCGTGGGGACTAACCGAAAATGTCTCGGGAAGCGATGCAGCAGGAATGGCGACTATAGCCGAAAGAAAGAACGGTCACTATATATTAAACGGAAGCAAACTTTTCATTACTAACGGAAGTGTTGGTGAAACTGCATTAGTCACCGCTGTTACAGACAAATCCAAAAATAAAAACGGTATCTCCGCTTTCATAATTGAAAAAGGCTGGAAGGGATTCAAGGCAGGTAAAAAAGAAAACAAGCTGGGTATGAGAGCTTCGGATACGACTGAACTGATCTTTGAAAATGTGGAAGTACCTGCTGAGAACCTTGTAGGTGAAGAAGGTCAGGGATTTAAACAGTGTATGCAGATACTCGACGGCGGAAGGATCGCGATAGCTGCATTGTCATTGGGAATTGCACAGGGCGCATTGGATGCTTCTCTTAAATATGCAAAGGAGAGAAAACAATTCGGCAAACCTCTTGCGGAATTCCAGGGAATTCAGTTCAAGCTTTCAGACATGGCAACAGAAATAGACGCTGCAAGACTTCTTACATACAAAGCTGCATTTCATAAGGACAACGGAAGAGACATAAATTTATCGGCGGCGATGGCAAAATTTTACGCGAGCGAGATCGCAACGAAGGCGACAAATGAAGCGATCCAAATACACGGCGGATATGGATTTATTAAGGAGTTTCCTGTTGAGAAATATTACAGAGATGTAAAGTTAATGACCATTGGTGAAGGCACGTCTGAAGTTCAGAAAATGGTGATCGCAAGAAATATTTTAAATATGTTTTGATAATTATTATTTTTATTTTAAGAGCCAAACTCTTAATTGAGCTTGGCTTTTTTTATTGAATGCTTCAGCATCGGGTTTTGAGTGTGGAGTATCGAGTTTCGAGAAATAGTAACTAATAACTAGCAACTAATAACTAACAACTAAAATTGTCCTTCTTAGATAAAATAGGCTTCAAAAAACTTAAAGACGGTCTCAACAAGACCAAAGATAATTTATTCGGAAAGGTGAACCGGCTTGTTAACGCAAGAGGGATCATTGATGATGAATTTCTTGATGAGCTGGAAGAGATCCTTATCTCATCCGATATAGGTATCGATACATCGGAAATTCTTATCGGCAATATAAGAGAAAGAACACAGAAAGATAAGTATGTAGATAAAGAAGAGCTCAACAGTCTGATCAATTCAGAGATAAGAAAAGT
>JBDTLQ010000213.1:0-6095 GCA_039934715.1 Ignavibacteria bacterium
TCAACTATCAACTATCAACTATCAACTATCAACTATCAACTATCAACTATCAACCAACAACTAACAACTAACAACTATCAACTAACAACTAATTAATTCCTTTTTCCTGTAAAAATTTCTTTACTTCTTCCTTGCCAAGATTATTCAATGTAATTATTCCGAATACAAAGCTTACGATATTCCCTGTTAGAATTGTAACTATCTGAAGTATTGCAGCTGTCTGAACAGTACTGAAAGTTCCTTTCTGATTGAGGTTATTTAATTTATTGTATGCTATAAAATCCATAATCAAGCTTACTACATTTATTACAGGCAGAAAACCCAATAAGCATCCGGCTCCGCAGGTTGCAATTCCTCCGATGACAGTTGAAGTTCCCCAGCCGAGAAATCCGAGTATGTTAAGTATTCCCGATACAAGAAAAAAAGTTTTGGCAGTTTGTAATTCTGATGGCATAATTTTTATTTAAGTTTGTTAATTCTTAACGCATACGGAATTAACATGCATAGGTTAACTTTCTCAAATAAAAAAGCAACCGTCTCAATACAGAGAAGATTGCTTCAGAGATATAAAATTAATGTAACTACTTTACGAGGTTGAACTTTTCTCCCCATTGGCCGATCACCGGCAAAGGTTTCACTTCACCGTTTGAAGCATTCATGATACCCATTATAAGCAAGATAAGCCATGGAATGTAAAGAACTAATCCGATCCCGCAGGTTATTGTTCCGACTATGCCCGCGGCTATATTAAGTAAGAATAAGACTATTGACTGTTCGGTATGATACATTACGAACTTATTCTTTCTCATATCATCCATCAGAAGAGGAATAAAAAAAACAAGGTAAGCGACAATTGCCATTGTCTTACCTTGCTGGATCTCTTCGGGTGTAATATTTAACGTTCGTGTAGATTCTGCCATTAAATTTCTCCTTTCGGTATTTTATAAAAATTTAAAAATGAAAGTTTGATCTCCGGGAGCTATCTGAAAATAGCTTTGATGCTGCCCCATGTGCTTCTGATACCGGAAACCGTATGTGATACAGTAATATGATTGGTGTAGGTGTATAAACCGTTTCCTTCGACACATTTTAATCTGTAATAATATATTGAAGATGTTCTTCCATTGGAGAAATCAACTGAATTGTCCTGATAGGAGTAGTATGAGTTATTACCCGTGGCGTTCTTAAGGTCAATAAAAATGAAATTGTCCGGTGTATCGGCACTGCGCTCAATTTCAAATTTTGCAGTAGCGCCTTCTTCACCTGTTTTCCATTCTACTAATACACCGTCGGAATTATCCCTTGCGACAAAGTATTGCAGGGTAACAGCTGCGAAGAGAGCTCCGGATGATAACAGTATTATCAGTAAGACTTTTATATATGAATTGAGCTTTTTCATTTGACGACTCAAATATATAGCCATTAAAAAATAATATCAAGTATTTTAATGGTATACCTAAAAAAAATTAAATCCGGCAAATATCGATACACCGCACTAAGTACATGATACTTTTTGATTGAACACCCTGCCTCGCGGCAAGGCAGGCGGATGACGCGGAAGAACTATTTATAAAATCTCCATATAATTTTATCTTTAAATTTATTATTTTTGCATACACATCATAATACATTCCAGATCATTTGTGAAGAATAAATTGATGTTTCGGCATTTCAAAAATTTTAAATTTAAATAACAAAAGGAGATAAATAATTTTAATGAAAAAAATCGGAATCCTGTTTGGTCAGGAAAATACATTCCCCAAGGCGTTCGTTGACAGAGTAAATGAAAAGAATGAAAGCGGGATTTCCGCGGAGTTTGTTTCAATAGATAAGGTCGTTCAGGGTGAATCCTGCGGTTACGATGTGATCATTGACAGAATTTCTCAGGATGTACCTTTTTACCGCGGATTTCTTAAGAACGCGGCTATAACCGGGACTGCGGTTATAAATAATCCTTTTTGGTGGGCTGCTGATGATAAGTTTTTTAACAACGCGCTTGCAACAAAGGTAGGCGTTCCTGTTCCTAAAACAGTTTTACTTCCTTCAAATCAAAATCCTCCTGATACCAATTCCGATTCATTCAGAAATCTTGCTTTCCCGTTAGACTGGGAAGGAATATTTGAATACATAGGATTTCCGGCTTACTTCAAACCGTTCTCAGGCGGTGGCTGGAAGAGTGTATATAAGGTGACCGACGCGCAGGATTTTTTTGAAAAATATAATGAGACCGAACAGCTTGTCATGATGCTTCAGGAAGAAATTCAGTTTGATCTTTATTTCAGATGCTACTGCATCGACAGAAGAGATGTCCTGATCATGCCGTATGAGCCGAGAAATCCTCATCACTTAAGATATGTCTCCAACGCGGGTCCGGCAGAGCAAAAGCTTCTAGATCTTGTTAAAGATTATGTTTTAAGATTGAACAATGCACTGGGATATGATTTCAATACGGTTGAATTCGCTATCAGGGACGGGATTCCTTACGCGATCGATTTCTGTAACCCTGCTCCCGACGCAGATGTAAATTCTGTGGGTCAGGAAAATTTTGACTGGGTAGTGGAAGCTGCGGCCAACATGGCGATAAGACGCGCCAAGAATCACAAGGACGGAATGAATAATCTGACATGGGGAAACTTTGTAAAGTCCTTTGCCAATAATGAATCACTTGCAAACGGATCTGCAGAAAAAAAAAAGTCTAAATCCGCAAAGCCAAAAGTGAAAAAAGAAAAATCTAAATAATACTTTCACACACTATGCAAGAAACATATACTCTGGGAATTGAAGAGGAATTTCAGATTGTAAATCCTGTAACAAGGGAGCTGCAGTCACACGTTCAGTCAATTTTTGATGATGGTAAAATTCTGTTGAAAGAAAACCTTAAGCCGGAAATGCACATGTCGGTCGTTGAGATAGGAACAGGCATTTGCAAAAATATAAAAGAAGCCCGGCTGGAAGTTACAGCGCTCCGTTCATCTTTAGCGAAGCTTGCTGATCAAAGCGGACTGAGGATCGCCGCGGCAGGAACGCATCCGTTTTCTCACTGGAAGGATCAGGAAATTACCGATCAGCCACGCTATAAAGAGATAGTCGATGAGATGCAGGAAACCGCGCGCGCAAATCTTATATTCGGAATGCATGTTCATGTCGGGATCGCAAACCGTGAGATCGGCATTCATATAATGAATACGGCCAGATATTTTCTCCCGCACATATTTGCATTGTCCACAAATTCTCCCTTCTGGCTGGGAAGAGATACAGGATTTAAGTCATATCGTGTAAAGGTATTTGATAAATTTCCTAGGACGGGGATACCCGAACTCTTCAGTAGTTTAGCGGAATATGACAGCTTCATAAATCTGCTCATCAAAACAAAGTGTATCGATAACGCAAAAAAGGTATGGTGGGATATCAGAGCCCATCCGTTCTTTAATACTCTGGAATTCAGGATATGTGACGTGCAGATGAGAGTTGATGAAACGATCGCTCTTGCCGCGCTGATACAGGCAGTTGTTGTAAAACTTCATAAGCTGATACAGCAGAATCTCGGTTTCAATCTGTACAGAAGAGATCTTATGATGGAAAATAAATGGAGAGCCGCGAGATACGGGATACAAGGCAAGCTTATTGATTTCGGCAAACAGGAAGAGGTTCCTTTTACTGAACTGGCCAGGGAGTTACTGTTATTTATTGATGATGTAGTGGATGAACTTGGGAGCCGTGAAGAGATCAGCTACCTCTTTAAAATGATGGAGCAGGGCACCGGTGCCGACAGACAGATAAAATATTTTTATGATAATAAAAAAGATTTTAAAAAACTTGTCGATTATATAATCGACGAAACCTATACCGGTCTTGACTTTGTGCCGAAACCGGTCGCTGCAAAAAATAAACCGACTTCTAAATCCTTAAAAAAATAATATTAAATGAAAAATTCTTTTACTGCTGATGTTGACTTTGATAAAAATCTGAGCGAAGGTGCAAGTAACGCGATCAACGATTGTTTGCGTCTGAAGCCTGAAGAACGTATTACAATTATCACCGATAATGAAACTCTTGAAATAGCTTCAGCGCTTGTCAGTGAAATTAAAAAGGTTGGAGCTCAGTACAGCCTGTTTGTAATTGAAGACTTTACTCCGCGTCCTACACCTAACATGCCGCAGCAGATCCTCGATGATCTCGCGAAATCACAGGTAAGTATTTTCTGTGCGCAGGCTCAGACAGGTGAGTTGAGCGCAAGGATACAAATGACCGCAGTAGTGAACGCGCATAAGATTAGACACGCTCACATGGTCAATATCAATAAGCAGATAATGATGGAGGGCATGCGCGCCAATTTCCTGGAAGTCGATAAGCTTAGCCAGAAGCTGATCGATAAGGTAAGGAAGGCAAAATTCATAAAAGCCAAATCAAAAGGCGGTTCGGATATTTTAGCCGAGTTCTCACCTAAACTCAAATGGTTAAAGACCAGCGGAATAATTTCGGTTGATAAATGGGGCAATCTTCCGGGCGGAGAAATTTTTACTTCACCTTTGAATGTCAACGGTTTGTTTGTTGTTGACGGAGTTGTCGGAGACTATCTTTGCCAGAAGTACGGAGATCTGAAGGACACACCATTGAACATTGAGATCGTCAATTCGAGGATAAAACATATGACCTGCAGCAATACAACTTTGCTGGATGAGTTCACTGCTTATACAATGACGGACGAAAACAGCAACAGGGTCGGTGAGTTCGCGATCGGTACAAACATAGCTCTCAAAAAAGTGATCGGACATATACTTCAGGATGAAAAACTGCCGAGCATTCATTTGGCATTCGGACATCCGTATGCGGAACATACAGGCGCTGACTGGATCTCAACAACACACATCGACTGCGTCGGGATCAATTTTGACATATGGCTTGATGATGAAAAGGTTATGGAGAATGGAAAGTTCCTAATTAGTTGATAGTTGATAGTTGGTAGTTGATAGTTGATAGTTAAGTAAATTAAGTGAGGTGAGTTTCGTTGAGTTAGTTGACTTACTTAACTCACTTAACTTACTTAACTTACTTAACTTACTTAACTCACTTAACTCACTTAACTAAACTTAACTCGCTCAACTTACTTAATTTTACTTAACTTACACTTGGATTCTGCTCTCAGAGAAAAATACAATTCACAATTTTCCGAAGAAAAATACAAGCAGCTTGTAAAAGACCTTGATGCAGAATTTAATACTCACATCGAATTTCGCATTGCCGAAACTCCGATTTTTCTTACTAAAGAATTAAAAGCTGAAATCGTAAATGCTGCTGATGATATTGTCAGCCGGCTTCAGTCAAAGGAATTCAAAGAATATTCAAAAGGCGCGCTGCCGAAGGAGCTTGAGGTTCCTAATGAAAGCGAACATCCCGAACTGCTCGCTATTGATTTCGCAATCTGCAAAGACGAGAATGGAAATTTAATACCGCAGCTGATTGAGCTGCAGGGATTTGCTTCGCTGTATTGCTATCAGGAGCTGCTCAATGAAAAGATGAGAAAGAATTTTGACATCGGAGATAACCTGACCAGTTACTTCAGCGGATATGAGGACAAGACCTATATTGAAAAACTTAAAGAGGTCATCATTGGCGATTCAGATCCGGAGAATGTAATCCTTCTTGAGATAGAACCTGAGAAGCAAAAGACTTACATCGATTTTTTATGTACTGAAAAGTTTCTCGGAATAAAGCATGTATGTCTGACAAAAATAATTAAAGTAGGGAAAAAACTTTTTTATGAAAGTGACGGCAGGAAGATACCGATTGAGCGTATATACAATCGCGTGATCCATGATGAGCTCGCAAAGAGAAAGGATATAAAATACAATTTCAGATTTACCGAAGAGCTGGATGTAAAGTGGATCGCACATCCCAACTGGTTTTTTAAAATAAGCAAGTATTCATTGCCTTTTCTTAAAACCAAATATGTTCCGCCAACTGAATTTCTGAGTGATATCAAAGAACTTCCCAAAGATCTTGAGAATTATGTTCTGAAGCCATTGTTCTCATTTGCCGGAGTCGGAGTAAAATTTGATGTAACAAAAGAATTACTAGAGTCGATCGAAGACAAA
>JBDTLQ010000214.1:0-6082 GCA_039934715.1 Ignavibacteria bacterium
CTCGCGTTCATTGTAACTATAGGTCTTGTAATCGTTGGCGTTCAGGATTTTCTGATCGCACTCTTCACGCTTTCCGCGTTGTTCACGTTCTTTGTTAATGCGGAGCTTGCGGTGAATGCTTTCAGAAAAAAGAAATCCTCCATCGGCGCGTACATTGCACATCTGGGACTCGCGCTTGTCTTTCTCGGCATCATTGCCTCTTCCAAATACAGTAAAGAAGAAAATCTTTCACTTGAACTTAACAAGCCTATTGACGCTTTCGGATATCGACTGACATACATTGGAGCAACACCTTTCGAAGATCCGAATAATAAAACCGATGTAAAATATCATTTCAATGTGCGCGTTGAAAAAGATGATAAGGAAATTGTGCTTCAGCCTGTAATGTATTACAGTGAATATTCAAAAGGACTTATGAAGAATCCCGACATTGCCAGTTTTGCTACAAAGGACTTCTATCTTTCTCCAATGGGACTTGTCGAGCCGGAAATATTTTCCGATGATGAAATGTATGAACTGCAAAAAGGAGAAGAGAAAAAGATCGGAGACCTTACGGTGCAGTTCAGCGATTTTGATTTCGGCAACATTCAGAAAGGCGGAAAGGAAATTCAATCCGGAAATTATACTCTCGGCGCCTTGCTGAAGGTGAAGGACAGCAAGTTCACGGAGAATCTTGAGCCGAAAATAAAATACACAGATGGAAATCCCGAATACATGGTCTCTAAAATATCCGGTAATGATCAGTACAGTTTTTATTTTGTAAAGATGAGCGTGAAGGGCGAGGATCAGGGCGGAGCGACTGCTACAATAGCAATTGTAAATAATAAGAACACTTCACAAAAGCCGAAAACGGATGAAACACTTGTTCTGACTGCATCTATTAAGCCATTCATAAATGTGCTATGGACAGGCACCGGAATACTTGTTCTTGGATTCTTTCTCTCGATATTGAAGAGAAGGAAAGAGCTGGGGAAGTAATGTGCTGATTTTAAAAAGTAATTTTCTCAAGATCCTGCCTACATCAAAAAATTTAGGAGTATAATAAACTCTTCTTCTATTCTATAGTAAAGTAAAGTACGAGATACTTTGAAACTGAAATTTTCCTGACAGATTTGTCTATTTCTGATTGAATTCCTAAATTAGGAAAATTTGAAATCAATTCAATTTTCAAAAAAAAGTTTTCCAAAAATTCTTGGCAAACTTTGGAAGACCAATCCTTTGCTATATAATCGAAAGTTTCTTCTAAATCCTCAAAAGCATTTTCAGTCCACCTTATTTCGTAAGCCATTTTTCAATTTCATCTTTACATTATCATTGCTCATCGTTTTACCCACTTTAACCTGTTCAATAGAATTCATTAACCTTTGTTTTTGCTTTTCAGAAAGTTCATCAATAATATCAATACTCCTGACTTTTTTAGTGTATTCAAGAATTACCTGATAAATATTATTCAGAATTGTCTCGTCTTCTAGTTTATCAATTAACTTATGGAATCTAGATTTGATCTGTTGAGCTGTCATGTTCATTGATTACTTCAAAAAAGTTCATTTACTATTGAAAATTTAGTGATAAGAAATAATAAAATAAATATATTTTTTCACCTTTGCTAAGCTACATCTTAAATTTGAATGTTAGTCAGAAATGTGATTTTTATTTTTCTATTTATTAAATTGAACTAGTTCTTGTTGGCTTTCAGTTTTAGATTTATCTAAAACATATTCCATAATCTCTTTATTAGTTCATCAAATGATTTTGAAACCATAACAAAATCATTTTGTATTCCTTTCCCCGATGTGTTAAGTTATTTCTTATTTGAGAATAATATTTAACTGATCCCTTGGGATCATTGAATGAAAGAGAATATTTACCAGAGATTTTGCATCGTATACTTCTCTTTTTTCTTGGCTATCTCTGCATAATCTTTTTGCCCCATGAACCCTGAAGCTTCCTTGTGTAAACAATCTGACCTATGTGATAAGCATTATGAATGTTCATGTTCGCGATTATCGAATACCAGGATTCACCTGTATCATAAGGTGAGCTTTGAAGCTTTTCTTCATCCGCTTCTTTAAAGGCATCCCTGAGCTGCGAGAATACTTCATTCAGTTTCTTCAATGTAGATTCCCAATCCTTTATGTCCATTTCAAATGTGGGATCTTCATCGCCTTTCTTTACATCGGGCAGCGGAAGTTTTTTAAAACGGAGCAGATATCTTTCGTTCCAGAAAATAAGATGATGCACAAGCTGAAGTATGGAATGATTTGAACTTCCATCACTCCATCCCGCCTGTTCAGGTGTTAGATCTTCAATAGCCTTCGTAAGCGGAACGAACCAGTTCTCCTCATCATAACAGGCATTGAACTGATCTATAAATAATTTTTTAGTTGTCATAAAATGTTTTTTTATAATTTTTAATGAATATGCCTTATACCTCTTTTTACCATTACATAATTCACAGGCAATGCCCAATGAATCCGACGGCAAGCGATAAGAACATTCCGTACCAGAAGTGAATGTCGTTGAGTTGGGCGACCATCACACCCGGGATCATCATCTGTGTCAGCACTTTCAAAAGCGCTTCCACACCGCGATGCTTATGCCTTCAGCAACTACAACTGTCTTTAATGCGAGCTCCGGTGAAAATCCTTTCCTTCTTAACGGCAGTATTCCGGCGATAAAGCCAAGAATTATCGAAATAACTATTGATGAAGTATTGCTTAAGTTCGCGATGGTCGTGATTATCATACCGGCAACTTCACCGATACCGCATCCAAGCATGCAATGCAGTGTCGCGTCCAGAGCTAGTTTTACTTCATCACTTTTACTTAATTTATCAGGGTGCGAATGTGAATGCTCCATTTTCGGTCTGATGAGGGAAAAAAATTATGATCAGTAGTCGCGCTTGCTCACGAAGTCAACAAATTCAAGCAATGAACTCTTAACGCTGCTGTCTCTGAAATCATTTAAGTGATCTCTTGCAATAGAAGCATATTCATTAACTTTTTCAATAGTATATTCAACTCCTCCGAATTCTACTACAAAGGAATATACTTCATCAAATTTTTTTGTCCTGTCACTTTTGATAAGCTTAATTATTTCAGATGATTTCTTTTTGGGAGCGTTGCGGAGTGCGACTATGAGGGGAAGTGTAAATTTTTTTTCTTTGATATCGTTGCCTGTGGATTTGCCGAGAAGTTTTTTTCTTCCTGTATAATCAAGTATGTCGTCTCGCAGCTGAAACGATACGCCAATGTTCTCGCCAAATGCTCCGAGCTTTTCGACATCGGCCTTATTCTTTGCGGTGCTGAGTGCCCCGAGCTTGCAGCAAGTCTTTATCAGTGACGCAGTTTTATCCGAGATGATCCTGAAATATGTTTCTTCGGTCGCGTTAAAGTTTCTTGCTCTCTGTATCTGCAGCAATTCACCTTCGCTCATTCTGCGGACAGCTTCTGATGTCACCTGCAAAAAATCATATTCATTATTTTCGAGTGATAGCAGCAAACCTTTTGACAAAAGAAAATCCCCGATCAGCACAGCTACCTTGTTCTTCCATACAGCATTGATAGACGCGAGACCTCTCCGTGTCTGCGCCTCATCTACAACGTCGTCATGAATCAGCGTCGCGGTGTGAAGGAGCTCGACAAGATTAGCCGCAATGTATGTCCTTTCATTGACATCCCCGCATAATTTTGCGGACAGCAGTACAAGTATAGGTCTTATCTTCTTTCCCTTTTGTCTTAAAATATATTTTGTAACAAGATCAATGAGGGCGACATTTGATTTAAGGATCCCGGAAAATTGCTTATCAAATTCCTTAAGCTCTTCGGTAATCGGATCGGATATTTTTTTTAAATTCAAACTGCTTTTGATTATTGGATTTATGCCACACTTCCGGATGCTTCCTTGGCTTCTTTCTTCTGTGAAAATTTACATATGATAATACTTATCTCGTATAAGACAAACAAAGGTCCCGCGAGCAGCAGCTGGCTTGTAATGTCAGGACTCGGTGTCAGTATACCGGCGACCAGCAGGATTAATATTATCGCGTGCTTCCTGTACTTTCTCATGAACTCCGGTTTGAGTATCCCGATTTTGGAAAGAAAGAATGATACCATTGGAAGTTCAAACACTACTCCCGCTGCAAGCATTGTGGAAATTATAAAACTGAAATACTCGTCGACTGCTATGTTGTTATTAATAATGGAAGATCCGAAGTTGGCAAAAAATTCAAGCGCGGAAGGAAGGATCACGAAATAAGCGAATGTAATTCCCGACAGAAAACAGAAACTTGAAAAGACGACTATGCTTCTGATATACTTGCTTTCACCAGGCTTCAAAGCAGGCTCGATGAATTTCCAGAACTGGTAAAAAATATTCGGTATGCTCGCGATTATCCCTCCCACAATGATCACTTCCATATATAAGGTAAACTGTCCGAATGGCTTGATGTTCTGGAGCTTTAGAGGCGGGGTGGTTCTTGTCGCGGGAAGAAGAAGCGCGTTATCCATTATCCAGTTTATAAATATTCCTACTATGATCGCTCCTATCACTACACCGATGGCTGACTTTATTATTCTCCACCGGAACTCTTCCAGATGTTCGAGAAAGGTCATCTCTCCTTCTTCACCCGCCTCTTCTTCAATATTATTTTCTTCAGGCTTTGTGATCATATTCTTAAAAATAGAATTTTATTTTATCCTATTTTCAAATCATCATACAACTTGAACTTAGAAGTAAGAGCTTTGACTTCCTCGCTTACTTCCTTCTTTGTATTCTCGTCTTTTGGATTTGATATCAATTTATTGATCATGTCAGCGACCATTTCCATCTCATTCTCCTTCATGCCGCGTGTTGTCAGCGCGGGTGTTCCTATTCTTATACCGCTTGTAATCATTGGGCTCTTATCATCAAAAGGAACAGCATTTTTGTTACACGTAATTCCTATCTCGTCAAGTGTTTCCTGCGCGGCCTTTCCGGAAATGTTTTTATTGCGGAGATCGACGAGCATTAAATGATTATCAGTACCGCCTGATATTATTTTGTAGTCGTAGGAAATTAATTTATTTGCAAATGCCTGCGCGTTCTTGATTACCTGTTTGGAATATTCATGAAAATCATCTTCAAGTGCTTCTTTGAAGGCGACAGCTTTCGCTGCGATGACATGCATTAATGGTCCGCCCTGTATGCCTGGCATTACCATCGAATCAAGAAGTTCACTCATCATTTTTATCCTTCCCGATTTCGGAGCTTTTTTACCGAACGGGTTTTCATAATCTTTTCCTATCAATATCATTCCTCCTCTTGGTCCGCGTAATGTCTTATGCGTTGTAGTCGCGACTACATGGCAATGAGGGAGAGGATCGTTAAGCAATTTCTTCGCGATGAGTCCCGCCGGATGCGCGATATCTGCAAACAGAAATGCTCCGATCTTATCGGCGATCTCTCTGAATTTTTTATAATCAATGTTCCTCGAATAAGCGCTCGCGCCTACCGTGATCATCTTTGGTTTCTCTTTGATGGCAACCTGTTCGATAAGATCATAATCAAGAAGTTCGGTTTTGGGATTGATGCCGTATTGTGTAAAGTTATAAAGTTGTCCGGAAAAATTAACCGGAGATCCGTGTGTAAGATGTCCGCCGTGAGACAGATCCATTCCCATGATCTTATCACCGGGTTTTACAAGAGTAAAGTAAACAGCCATATTTGCCTGGCTTCCCGAATGAGGCTGGACATTCACATATTCAGCACCAAACAATTTTCTTGCACGTTCTCTTGCAAGATCTTCAGCCACATCGACAAACTCACAGCCGCCGTAATATCTTTTACCCGGATATCCTTCAGCATACTTATTAGTGAGTGTAGAGCCCAGTGCGTGTATCACAGCGTGCGACACAAAATTTTCTGAAGCAATAAGCTCAAGCTTCTCAGCCTGCCTTCGCGTTTCATTACTTATCGTTTCAAAAATTTCTTGGTCGTAATCTTTTAAGCTATGTTTGATGGGATCCATTGATGAAAATTACGAATTAGGAATTACGAATTACGAATTACGAATTACGAATTACAAATTACAAATTACAAATTA
>JBDTLQ010000215.1:0-6057 GCA_039934715.1 Ignavibacteria bacterium
CATCATGTTCAGACTAAGAATTCGATTGATTAATTTTTATATAAAAGCTATTTTTGTAGTTCACTATTAAATTTTAAAAATTATGTCAGAGATAACTTTAAAAGCCCAAAAAAGAGATGATCATAAAGAGGGAACTCTCAATCAGCTCAGAAAAAAAGGAATTATTCCCGGAGTTTACTATGGACACGGAATAGATAACATTAATATAGCTGCGACTGAAATTGACCTCAGACCTATTATCTTCACTACTGAATCCCATATTGTTAATCTGAAATTTGAAGACGATAAATCTCCGCTCAGCTGCATATTGAAGAATGTTCAGTTTCATCCTGTATCGGACAAACCGCTGCATTTTGATCTGATCGCGCTGAAGGAAGGAGAAGTGATCACAATTGAAGTATCCGTGCATTTAACGGGTAATGCTCCCGGTGTTAAAGACGGTGGTGTATTGCAGCATATTCTTCATAAACTTCAGATTGAAACTCTGCCTTCAAACATACCATCGCACATTGACGTTGATATTTCAAATCTAAACATGAATGATTCTATCAAGGTCTCGGATCTTAAGCTTGAAAATATAAAGGTCATGAATGATGAGAACGCTTCAATTGTAGCGGTTGTACAGCCGACAGTTGAGAAGGAAGTTGCACCTGCTGAAGGCGCAGAAGCTCCTGCAGAACCGGAAGTAATTTCCAAGTCCAAGAAGGATGAAGAAGAAGAAGAAAAGAAGAAGTAATTTTCTTTTCCATTAATTTATTTTCAGTTGAAGCTTTTAGTCGGTCTCGGTAACCCGGGTACACAATACGAATTGACGAGACATAATATAGGGTTTATACTTCTTGATCTGTTTGCTGAAAAATATAACATTCAGTTAAAAGAAGGAAGTGGAGAGTGGTGGGAAGGTAAAGGCAGGATAGGTGATGAAGAAGTTTATCTTATGAAGCCGGTGACGTATATGAATAACAGCGGCATCGCTGTAAAAGAGTTTACAGAAAAGAAAGAAATAAATACCGGAGACGTTCTTATTATTGTTGATGATTTCCAGATCCCGTTAGGCACCATCCGTTTCAGGAAAAAAGGAAGTGACGGAGGGCATAACGGTCTGTCAAGCATAATTTATCACCTGAATACTGATGAATTTCCGAGAATGAGGATAGGAATTGGGATCGATGACGGGCTTGCTAAAGATGAATACATAAATTTTGTCCTCGGCAATTTTGATAAGAAGGAAATTGATGTTATAAAAAAACTGATCCCCGATTATAACCAGGCAATAATGAGTTTTATTACTGAGGGAATTACAAAAACAATGAACAGCTACAACAGGTCATTTAATTGATATAAGTAATTTTAAAATAATCTATTATCAGCATTCTTACTCATCTGTGTTCTGCATTCCAATTAATCCATAATGATCATTCCATTTATAATTCATTTAGTCGGAGTTTAAAAATCATAATTCAGAAAATAAAATAAAAAATATGCGGAAATATTTATTAAGTATCTTGCTTGTTGTCATAGCTCCGGTTATGAGCTTTGCAAGTGAGGCAAATCTTAAGATTCCAGAATTGAGCGCGGATCAGAACAGGCTTTTGACCTACGGAATATTTGTTTGCCTGCTCGGGGTTTTATTCGGTGTCTATCAATTCATGGCAGTAAAAAAATTACCTGCTTACAAATCAATGCTTGAAGTATCGCAGGTTATTTTTGAAACATGTAAGACCTATCTGCTTCAGCAGGGTAAATTCTTATTTATCCTTTTCATCTTTATCGGTGCCTGTATGGCATTTTATTTCGGCGGATTGCAGGGTGAGTCGTTCGGCGGTGTCGCGCTGATCCTGATGTGGACAGTTATCGGTATCCTGGGTTCTTATGGTGTTGCCTGGTTCGGAATCAGAATGAATACACTAGCAAACAGCCGTATGGCATTTGCGTCATTGGAAAGAAAGCCGCTTAAACTTCTGACAATTCCTCTTAATGCCGGCATGAGTATAGGAGTACTTTTGATCTGTGTCGAGCTTATAATGATGCTTATAATTTTTCTTTATGTTCCAAGAGCGTATGCGGGTGCAAGCTTTATAGGATTCGCTATTGGTGAATCACTCGGAGCTTCCGCACTGAGAATTGCCGGAGGTATTTTTACAAAGATCGCTGATATTGGTTCTGATCTTATGAAAGTTGTTTTCAAAATAAAAGAAGATGATCCGAGAAATCCGGGTGTGATCGCTGACTGTACGGGTGATAACGCTGGTGACTCAGTCGGTCCTACAGCGGACGGATTTGAAACATATGGTGTTACAGGTGTTGCTCTGATAAGTTTTATTGTTCTTGCAGTCTCAGGTGTTGAGCTTCAAGCGACTTTGCTTGTATGGATATTTGTAATGAGAATCCTGATGATCCTTACTTCAATAACAGCATTTTATATTAACGGATTGGTTTCAAAGATAAAGTACACGGGCAAGGATAAAATGGATTTTGAAGCGCCGCTTACTTTGCTTGTATGGATCACATCCATTCTTTCAATAATTGTAACCTTCATTGTAAGCTATCTTGTGATTGGAAATCTTCCGGATAATTTATGGATCACTCTTTCAATCATAATCAGCTTCGGTACTTTAGGAGCGGCTCTTATTCCTGAGTTCACAAAGATATTTACATCTCCGAAATCAAAACACGTTAAAGAAGTTGTCACTGCATCAAGAGAAGGAGGTGCATCATTAACGATCCTTTCAGGACTTGTCGCGGGAAACTTCAGCGCGTTCTGGATGGGAATGGTTTTCTTTGCATTAATGTACGGAGCTTATATTACTTCGGGTTCTATTCCCGGAGCTATGATGGAGTACCATACGATATTCGCTTTCGGACTTGTTGCTTTTGGTATGCTTGGTATGGGCCCGGTTACAATCGCTGTTGATTCTTACGGACCAGTGACGGATAACGCGCAGTCTATTTATGAACTTTCACTTATTGAAGAAAATAAAGAACAAAAAGAAATAGAGATAGAAAAAGAATTCGGCTTCAAACCTGATTGGGAAAATGCAAAACTTTATCTTGAAGAAAATGACGGCGCGGGAAATACATTTAAGGCAACTGCAAAGCCGGTTCTGATCGGAACGGCAGTCGTCGGTGCTACAACAATGATATTCTCGCTGATACTTGTTTTGAGAAACGTACTTGGAGTCGAACCGGAAACAATTCTCAATTTATTGAACCCGTATTCAATACTCGGATTCCTTTGCGGAGGAGCGGTGATATATTGGTTCACCGGCGCGTCAACGCAGGCAGTTACCACCGGAGCCTACAGCGCGGTTGAATACATTAAGAAAAATATTAATCTTGATGAGAACGCATCACTGAGCGCATCGACTGAACAGTCAAAGAAAGTTGTTGAGATCTGTACTAAGTATGCGCAGAAAGGTATGTTCAATATTTTCATCGCGGTATTTTCATTTGCTATCGCATTCGCTTTTATGTCTGCTCCAAAAGACGGCAACAACGCGCCCGCCTGTTTTTTTATTAGTTATCTTATCTCGATCGCGGTGTTCGGTTTGTTCCAGGCTATATTCATGGCTAACGCGGGCGGTGCATGGGACAATGCAAAGAAAGTTGTGGAAGTTGATCTCAGGGAAAAAGGTACTCCGCTCCACGACGCCACGGTTATCGGCGACACGGTAGGTGATCCTTTCAAGGATACATCTTCGGTTGCTCTAAATCCGATAATCAAATTCACAACATTATTCGGATTACTCGCTATGGAAATAGCTATCACCGAGGCGTTCAGGGATTCAGCGCCTGTAATCGGGCTGATCTTTTTAGCAGTTGCACTATACTTTGTATGGCGTTCATTCTATTCAATGAGAATCGTTAAGGATTTAGTTTAGTTAGACTTAATTTAATAGTAAGATCAATTTAAAAGTATAGGGTGTTCAGTATTGGACACCCTTTTTTTTTTTAGAAAGAATCTGAATTGTTAAATTCATTAGTGAATTGATCAGTGTTGTTTAAATATCTCTTCACTTCATATTTATTTAGGCACAATATTGTCAATGGTTATGACTTTCGATGAGAACTCAATTTCCGGAAAAGCAACGTTTTTTAAATCTTGTGAAAGTGTGAGTCCCATTGATTTTGAATTTGTTCCTATTGGAATTTTCTTCAAATCAGGTATGCTCAATGCAAAATCAAACTGCCGGGACATAATTACATTGGATACAAAGTCAAAATATGTATTTTTAGGAAACGGAATAAAATTTTCCTTCCCACCATTCTTTAAGTAACTGAGTAGTGAATCTTTTGAAAAAAAGGTTGCAAACTTAGTTGTGCCCGTAGTATCAGTTATTATTAAAGTATTTTTATTGATCAATGGATATATGCCCGGGAATTTTGAATCGGGAAATCCTACAAAAGAAGACGTTGATATGTCATAAATGTATCTTCGTATTGAAAACGGATTCGAACTATATTGTGAGAATACAAGAGTTTTTTCATCAATCCAAAATTCAGGAATTCCACGACCAATAAGACGGATATTTTTATAATTCTTATCACAATAGTAAGTCATGCAAGAGTCTAACTTCCTGTCATAATAATCGCGGCGGGGTATTTCTGCAAACGCAATTAAAGATAAATCCGGAGATACAGGACGAAGGTCATAGAAATATCCACTGGACTTTTTTAATGAGAATAAAACTTCCACTTCTCCGGAACCTGTGTTTATTCTGACAACTTCATTCACAGATCCGTTATTTCTTAAAGCTGAAATTTTATCAGAGGATTCAAAATAGAAATCATAGTAAGTAAGACCGTCATTTGTTATACGTCTTTTATTCGCACCATCTATATCGGATATCGTTAGAAAATATTTGTAATCTTCTTTATGTATGAACATTCTTTTGCTTTTGTTTGCAAAACGAATAACATCGTTTACCCCTGAGCCATTCGTCAACCTTATTGCTTTTCCTCCCGAAGCCGGTATCACCAGTAAGTCATACTCTTTACCGCTAAGTGGTGATGTGAAATATATAAGATCGTCATCAGTCCATTCAACTTCACTTATATGTGTCTTCAAATTTGTTATTTGTTTTTCTTCCCCGGTCGAAAGGTTGTGCAAAACAATTTCATCATAACGGCTTGTATCTTCTTTAAAGCTTCTAAGCCATGCAATGCTCTCCCCATTTGGAGACCACGCAAAAGAAAAATTTCCATTTAGAGAATCGGAAAATATTTGCTGATCCTCTGTTCCATCAGATCTGACAGTCCGAAACATTTTCATTTCCGGAGCAAAGTCACTATAATAAACAATATAACCTACACGCTGATTATCCGGTGAAATACGAGCTAAACCCGCCCACTTCGCTAATGCAATTTTCTTCCCAATTCCAAGTGCACTGATCGCAGAAACTTGAAATGAATCCGAAAAACTTTTTTTCCTATCCAATATTAAACTGCCATCCCTGCTAAGGACAACATCGGAAGCATAGTCGCCGGAATCAAATGTAATGCGTTTGTATTGCATGGACGATAGGTACAATAAATACACATCGTATTTTCCATTTATATCAGGTGCGGAGAATGCCATCAGATTTCCGTCATCTGAGAATCCCGGAGGTCCTATATCCTTGAAAGGAATATTTATTTCACTGAATTGCATTTCAGGATTAGGTGAGAGACCTACTGGTGAGAAATTAATATAACCCGTCCTCGTTAGAAAAATTAATCCTACTCCTAAAATAATTAATAAGGCAGCTGACCACAAAAAAGTCCTGGATTTTAGAACTCTCCCAATTTGTTCAACCGTAGAAAGTTTTTTCTGTTTCCATGGAAGCAGAATCTTGTATAATGAAACCTCAAGCTTAATATTTTTTAATTCCCCCGCTCCAAGACTCACCAAAGGTACCCCAATCTTATTACGAACTTGTCTGACAACATCTTCAGTCAAACAAATGCCTCCCGACTCTGCAAGCTGTTGAACTCTTGATGCAATATTGACTCCGTCTCCAAATACATCATTATCCCTGTAAATAACATCCCCAACGTGAATGCCAATGCGGATATGAA
>JBDTLQ010000216.1:0-6036 GCA_039934715.1 Ignavibacteria bacterium
TCAAAGAGTTGTCTTCCCGAATTTAAAATATTCAACTGAATCCATTTCTTTACGAATGCCTTCATCTATATTAGACAGGATCAAGGCTATGGCGAATGAAAGGGATGTGCCTTACCAGTCATTAATCAAAATGATACTTGCCGACAGAGTGGAAGAGGAAATGGCTAAATATAAAGTGAGAAAAGTAAAATAATGAGAATAGAAACGAATCAATTAATACCAATCCTAACTTTCGTTCAGAAGATGAAGAAAGAGAATTTTTGGAGCAAGGCGGATACGTCAAAGTATTTTGATTTGGGACACCGCCCGGAAAGTATTTTTCCCGAATCTGAAATATTCAACCGAATCTATATCCATAAGGATGCCTTCAAACATTTTGAATAAATTAAAGGCAATGTCTACGTCAGATGTCAAACGTCAAACGTGAGACGTCAAACGTGAGAAGGGGATTCAAATGATGCGCTTAAATCCAATATAAGGGAAGCTATAAGTTGTCATTTTGAAGCTGACAAGTTTCCAAAAATAATCAGGCTTCATTATGTAAAAGATGAATTTCTTGCAGTATGAAATTGCCAAGGGATCTATCTTCAGATAAGTTAATAACATCCTTAATAAAATTGATAATGGAGTAACACGCCAAAAAGGAAGCCACATTAGATTGACCAGAATGGAAAGCAATAATTCCCACCACATTACAATTCCAAACCCCGATCCAATAAAAACCGGAACATTAAATTATCCCTTGAAAGCCACGAAGTGGCGAGCCATACTAGTGAAGCGCAACGCCCTTCACTATAGGAAAGGGTATTGAGAAATTTATCTTTGGAAAGCAACGAAGTGGCGAGAGATACTAGCGAAGTTTATAATGCAGGGCTTCACCCTGCGTTAATGTATTATGCCCCTTTCAGAGCTTTCCTGAAAAACCTGAAGTTTAAAGAGATTCACGGCAAGGGAAACATGTATTCTGGGGAGGACATCTTTATCTTCAATTATCTTCAATTTTTAGACCTTTTAAATTGCAATAACTTATTTTATATTAGATATGTGAGTTCTAAGCTCACATTTTTAATATAAAAAGAGTTAAAATTTGAAAATTAATGGATAAAAACATTTCATATCAGTCTGCAAAACTGCTAAAAGCTTTTAACGACAAAAATCAATCTTTTTTTAATATTGAGGATGTACAGAAAATTCTGGCAGACACACAAAATCAGAGCATTAGAAAATTAGTAAGTGATATGACTAAAAGAGGATTAATAATGCGAATAAAAGATGGTCTATATTCTATTGTTCCATATGAAAACAATAATAATTATTTCCCTAATTGGCATATTGCAGCAGAAAAATTGTCCTATCCCGAAAAGTACTATATTGGATTCTATAGTGCATTAGAGATACATGGCCTGGTAACTCAACCTTCACTAACTGAATATATCGTTTCAAACAAGCAATTTATTCCAAAAAAACAACTTATAAAAAACATTAAATTTGAATTTGTAAAATATAACGAAACGCATTTTTTTGGTTTTGAAAAAACCTGGATTAATAATTTTGAAAAAGTTTGTTGCAGTGATCTTGAAAAAACGATCATTGACTGCCTTTATAAACCTAAGTATGCTTCGGGAATAACGGAGATTATTAAGTCAATTGATAAAGGCAAAGATAAAATTGACGTAGACAAAATGATGTCATATTTAGAGAAATTCAAAGCAGATGTGGTCATAAAAAGAATAGGATACATCATGGAAAATTTTGAAAGTTTTGGAACCATTGTAAAACGGTTTGAAAATAAAATAAGTAAATCACTGTCATACCTTGATCCGTCATATCCTAAGAATGGAGAATATAATAATAAATGGAAAATAATAGATAACGTTGGTGTGGATGAAGCATTGAATTCCCTGAATACATGAAATGATTGAACCCCGTGAAATATCTAAAACAGCTTCCGGCTTAGGGCTTAGAGATACTCAGATCGAAAAGGACTATATTATCGGATGGGTAATGAAGGGGATTGCAAACAATACTTTCTTAAAGGATAAATTAATTTTTAAGGGTGGAACAGCTATCAGGAAAATATATATTAAGGATTATCGATTCTCAGAAGATCTGGATTTTACTTATGCCGAAGAAAACATGGAATCAAATAATTTGAAAGAGGAATTCATCTCTTTAAATAAATGGGTAAAGAATCAATCTCAAATAGACTTAGAGATAGTTGATGAAAATACGAACGCATTTGGAAATTATAGTTTTTATCTGAAATATAACGGACCGCTTGGAGGAAGAAACAGAAGTATCAAAGTCGACATTTGTAAAGATGAAAAAATTTATAATGATCCGGAGTTAAAAGAAATTTTGGATGAATATTCCGATTCCTCCGGTACAAATTCTATTTTAAGTTATACAATGGGTGAAATAATAGCTGAAAAAATGAGATCCTTAATGCAGAGAACCGCACCTAGAGATCTTTATGACGTTTGGTATCTTCTTGAGAATGAAGAATATGAAATTAAAGACTACATTCCTGATTTTAAAGAGAAAGCTATTTTTAAAAAATTAGATCCCAACCAATTTGTGACAATTGTAGAAAAGAAAATAAACATATTTAAGAAGTCCTGGGAAAAACAATTAACTGATCAAATTAAAGATGTCCCTGATTTCGATGAAGTTATGAGGACATTAAGAAAACATTTTAGAAAATTTGAAAAAGAAATCAAGTAGTATTTCCAATTTTACAATAATAGGCGGTCATATTTTTTGGATAGTGAATGAATGCTATTTTTCTTTGTTGCATTAGTATTTGTGTAGATCATAATTTCAATTTTTAATTCAAAGGAAAACGATGGCTCCTCTCCTCACAAAATCCCTGTTCCTCTTGGCCTTAGACTGTCCCACAAAATTATACTACCGCACAAATGATTACTCATCCTCTACATCCGATGATGAATTCCTGATCGCGCTGGCAGAAGGTGGAATGCAGGTTGGTGCTCTGGCAAAATGTTATTATCCAGAGGGAGTATTGGTGAAGGAAATTAACCCGGATGAAGCCGTAGAGAAGACCAAAGAATTGCTGACAAATGAAAATGTAACAATCTTTGAAGCGGCATTCAGAAATGAAGAATGTTTTGTAAGAGTCGACATTCTTGAAAAAAGAGGCGATGAGATACGCATCATTGAAGTTAAATCAAAGTCCTATAAAAACAAAAAAGAATTTTTTACAAAGAAGGGTTTAATAGCAGCATCCTGGAAGCAGTATTTTAATGATCTGGCATTTCAGACATTTGTTGTATGCAAGAGTGTAAACCCGGATCTCACAGTTAGGAGTTTTTTCCTGCTGGCCAACAAAACTCTGCGGACAAGTATCGCCGGACTGAATCAACAATTTAAGATTTCGAAAGTAAACGGTAACGCTTTTGTAGAACATACTACTGCGCAAAACACAGGTACCGGTCTAAAGATATTAGGTCTGGAAGAAGTTACTAAAGCTGTCAATGACATACTGGAAAGCAGTAACATAGTAAAGTACGGAAAAACTTTCATAGAATTTATTCGATATTTACAGGAACTGTTGAGAGATAATAAGAAGGCTGATCCTGAGCTAACATCAGGCTGTAAAAATTGTGAGTTCAGTGAATCCGATGAGAAGAACGGCTTCGGTGAATGCTGGAATGAGATCTTAGCCGGCAATATAAAAAACAGTGAGAGTCTTGTGTATAACATTGGCGGTTATAAAAAAACAGACGATAACTTTAAAGAAGATGTCTATTTTATTAATGAACTTAATGAGGCGGATTTCGATGTCATTCCTGATCCCGGATCAAATGTAAAATTAAATACAAAGTCTCGCCAACGGTTACAGGTAATGAGTCATAAAGAGAAGATGCGTATTGAATACATAAATAAAAAAATATTACAAAAATATTTCGACACCTGGGTCTTCCCGTATCACCTGATCGATTTTGAAACCTCCCGGGTAGCGATCCCTTTTCACAAAAATAAACGGCCATATCAGTCAATTACTTTTCAGTTCTCTCATCATACCATAGATAAAGACTGGAACATTGAACACAAAGGAGAATTTCTAAAGATAGATGCTGACTGTCCGAACATTGAATTCGTTAGAGAGCTGAATAATCAGCTTTCAAAGGATAAAGGAACTGTCTTTATATATTCTCCTTATGAAAATTCAATTCTGAAAGAATTGAAGGAAGAAATAAAAGATACAGACGGTAATGAACTCTCCGATAAGAAAGAGCTGATTGGATTTATAAATAAACTTACCGGAGAAAAATCAAAAAGAAAGATGGTGGATCTTCTTGAAATATTAAAAGCCACATATTATGATTCGGATCTTGGTGGCTCAAATTCGTTAAAGAAAGTTTTACCCGTAATACTAAATTCATCTGAATATTTGAAAAATAAATATTCAAAACCAATATATGGAACCGGTTCAATTGTCAGCAGGAATTTCACAAATAAGATCTGGGTCGAATTTGATGATTCGGGAAAAGTTATCGATCCTTATAAAATAATCACAACGCCTGATGAATTAGTGTCCGAAGAAGAAGCAGAAAAGATCTACAATACAATAGATATTGCAAACGGGAGTTCGGCAATGCTCGCATACAGCCAGTTACTATCTACTGATATGGTCAGCAAAAACCGGTCAGAGATAGAAAAAGCACTACTTCAGTATTGTGAACTGGATACATTCGCGACAGTAGTGCTGATGGAATTTTGGTGGAACAGGATGAAATGATTTTGGCTTTAGCGGAAATTTTTGTAAGTGTCCCCCATGGTTAATCTTCTTTTCCTTTTTCAATGTGTTCATTCTTCCAGTCCTTTAACAATTCATTTTATCTGTTTAATTATTTAATTTTAGTTTTTCTAAGATGAAGTTTCTTGGATAAGAAGAAAATTTTAATTTCGATCAATCAAATTTATGTATTTTGCCGCCGTTTTATTTTTGCATATTGCAGGTTAATGTTTGCGGTTTAGCAATAAATTTTTCCGGATTGAGGATCGGTATTCGCTGAATAGCAAATAGTATTTTCGGATTGACGGAAGCGATGTCGATTTGTTAATTAGTATTTCAGGTTTGGTAATTTATTTTCGTAGTTTTGCGATTTGCAATTACGAAATAAAGTTTTAGAATGTGGATTTGACGATCTGTGTTGAGTTTTGACGGTTAGTTTTTGCTGTTTGGTGATAAGCTTTTGCGGTTTGATGATGAGTTTTTGCGGTTTGGTGATGAGTTTTTGCGGTTTGATAATTTGTTTTTTTATTTTAACTATCATATTTTGTGATCAGGTGAGATCTGTCTATTGTTTTATGATTTATTTTATTGAACAATGAATTTCTTTTAGAGTGTTCTCCAATTGTTGTTTCAGAATAGGAGTGACATCTTTTGTTTAGAGATTGGATTTTTGGAAACGTTTAATAAGATCCTCAACTTTAAAGATGTTAACATTTCCTCCCGAGATGCCCCAGAGGGTACTCCCCGGGATGACAAAATATTTTGGAATTACATTATATTGAAGTTTTAGTAAAACAAAATTTTCCCCTCTCCTTTGGGGAGAGGGGAAAGGGGTGAGGTTGTGCAAAGATTATCTACCCTAAAACATATCAACATTTCCTCATGTCATTCGCATTCGCCTGCCTCGCCGGCTAGCCTGGCATTCGCTCGGCGAAGCGGGCAAGGCGGGCGGGATGACAAATTCCTGGAAGTCTTACTAAAACAAAATTTTCCCCTCTCCTTTGGAGAGGGGATTAAGGGGTGAGGTTGTGAAAAGATTATCTACCCTAAAACATATCAATATTTACTCCTGAAATGACTCAGAGGGTACCCCCCGCATTCGCCTGCCTCGCGGGCTAGCCTCGCATTCGCTCGGCGAAGCGGGCAAGGCGGGCGGGATGACAAATTCCTGGAAGTCTTACTAAAACAAAATTTTCCCCTCTCCTTTGGGGAGATTGTCTCAAAACATTAGTTTTACCTCGAAGACTCAAAGACTCCAAGAAGACAAATTCAAAATC
>JBDTLQ010000217.1:0-6024 GCA_039934715.1 Ignavibacteria bacterium
GATTATCCTGTATTGCGCGGACACAATGAAAAGGATTATGGTCAATACGATCATTTGGAATTAATATTTGGTGCTAGTGGAAATGGTGTTTTATACAAAAGAGAGATTTTTGATGTCATAGGTTTTTTTGATGAAGACTTTTTTGCTTATCACGAAGATATTGACTTAAATTTCAGAATGCAGCTTACGGGATTAAAATGTTTATACAATCCAAAAGCAAAATTGTATCATAAAGGAGGGGCTACTTCCAAAAAGATTCCCGGATTGCATTTATACCTATCAGAAAAAAACTTTTCAGCGATTGTAATAAAAAATTACCCGGCAAATCTATTAGGCAAAAATTTTCTTCAAATTAATTTCTCTAGGTTCAAATTCTATCTTGGGTTTATTAAAAGAAAAAATCCAGTAAATTTTTTTTATTGTTTAAGGGGATTTCTGAAAGGGATAATTGATATCCCGGTTAATCTAAAAAAGAGAAAAAGTATTCAATCAAAGGTAACTGTAGATAGCAGTTACATAGTCTCATTACAAGAAGGTCATAAAATCTAGTTTTTTGTAGCTATAAATTTAAAAAGTTAGAAGTGATTGGTAGTATAATAATAGTAAATTACAATACGAATTTTCATTTACAAGCTTGCCTGAATTCGATACAAAAATTAAGACTCGAAGATAAATTTGAAGTCATTGTTATCGACAATAATTCTACAGACAGATCAATAGAAGAATTTCCCAATCAATTCCCCCAGCCTTATTTTTATTTCAGGGATGTAAATGACGGGTTCGGGTCTGGATGTGATTTCGGAGCCAGGCAATCCTCAGGTGAATATTTGTTGTTTGTAAATCCGGATATTGTATTTTATTCTGATGTAATCACAGAAATGACAAAGTTTATGAATAATAATCATCAAGTTGGCGCTTGTTCTCCGGTCTTTACTAATTTTGAAAACCAGCTTGTTTATACTTATAATAAATTTCCAAACTACCGCTGGGAATTTTTTGAATTTTTGGGAAGCGGTAATGAGAAGGAGGAAATCAGGTTATTAAATAATGAAAAAATTGTAAACAGATCGGAAGAACCTTTATATGTTGACTGGACAACCGGTGCGTGTCTTATGGTTAGATCAGATGTATTTAATAAATTGAATGGATTTGATAAGGATTATTTTCTTTATTATGAAGATACTGACCTACAATACAGGATACATAAACAGGGATTGAAGATCGCTTGTCTGCCATATCTCAGGGTTAAGCATTTTGTAAATAGCAGTGTAAGGAGCGTTGAAGGTGAGGATGTTTATCATTACCATCTTAACAGGAGTAAATTGATCTATTACTACAAGCATTTTCATTTATTCAAAAGAAATATTCTCCGTTCACTTATGATATCTGGCATATTATTGAGAATGACAGCACTTAATTTCAGAAAACGCTATAGTGACAAAAAAAAGCAAAAGATGAAGCAGTATAAAAAAATCCTTAAAGTATATTTATCTTCGAAAGATCAATTAATAAAGAGTTGAGAAGAATTTATTTTTTTCTTCCAGATTATCCCAGTTGGTCGACCGGAGGACATAAATATCATACTATATTATTTGAATACTTCAAAAGTAAAAGATCAGAGGTCTTTTCATTCGGACATAACAGGTTTACAAAGCTTATCGAAAACAATAAGTTTTTTAAAATTATAGGTGGGATTTGCTATGCTTTAAAAATACCAAGAAAATCTGTCGTCATCCAAAGCAATACCAGCTTTCTTCATTTCTTTATTCCAGTTCTTCTGAATAAATTTTGGAAACATCATTATTATTTTTTGATCGTTCATCATCTTGTAAGAGATGAAAAACCAAGTTTCACCAGAAAAGTATTGGAAGATTTTTTTATAAAGAGGGCAGATAAGGTCGTTACTATCAGCAAGACAACCAGAAAAAAATTAAGTGCAATTGATGAAAGGTTCGGAAGTATAAAAATAATTTGTCCGGGGCTCGACGCAAACATACAGAGTGAAGATTATCAAAAAACATTTCCCGGTATTAACAGATTTCTTTATGTTGGCAGCATTGAAGAACGAAAAGGGTTAGAATATTTAATTGATGCTCTTAAATTGTTGAATATTGGAGAGTTTGAGATAAATATTATAGGTAAGCTTCCTGAAAATAGTAACGAATATTTTAACGATCTAAAAAAAAGGATTCATAATGCAGGATTGGATAAAAAAGTTATATTCAGAGGAAGAGTTAATTCGGATGAATTAAAAGAATTTTATGTGAATTCTACAGCATTTATCTTTCCTTCATTATGGGAAGGTTATGGAATGGTCATAACCGAATCTATGGCTTACGGGTTACCGGTAATTGCAAGCAGGATACCTGCAATTGAAGAATTGATTGTTGATGGTAAAGACGGATTAATGTTTGAACCCGCGGATCCGAAAGAAATAGCAGTTAAGATTGAAGAGTTTTGCAATGACAAAACACTTCAACAAAACATTTCTAAAAATTCATTAAAGAGAGTCAGAACCTTGAAAACCTGGGATGAAGTATCAGAAGAATATTATCAGATAATAAATGTTTTGCAACAATGATAAGTTTCAGATCGGCCATAAATAAAAAATTTTTGATAAAAATTTAAATTGAATAATTATGAAGTATTTCAAAAACAAATCGTGGTTATTATTCATAATTTTACCGGCTTCGTTAATTATTCTTATCTCATGTAATCAAAAACCACAATTATCAGATGGAGAATCAGAATCCGGTAAAGGCTATACATACGAGTTGGTATTTGAAGATGATTTCAATAATTTTGACCGAAGTAAATGGATAACACTCCACGACAACGGTAACAGAACAATCTGGTCAAACAACGAATGGGAATGGTATAAAGATGAAAATGTAATAACTGAAAATGGTATTTTAAAACTTGTTGGTAAGAAAGAATCTTTTTATGGCAAGGATGTCGAAAGTGAGAAGCAGTTTGAGTTTACTTCAGGTATGATCTGCAATTCAAAGAGTTATACACAGCTATACGGTAAGTGGGAGATGAAAGTGAAATTTCCTTTTCGGGAAGGCTACTGGCCGGCATTTTTCCTTGTCCCTGTCGAGAGACCAACTTTACCGGAACTTGATGTTTTCGAATACTTCGGTGTGAATGAAGATAAAATAACGTGTTCTCATCATTGGGGTAAAGATTATGGTTTGAAACCACCTGACTATAATGTAAGAACTAAAGAGCTTACCGGTAATTTTTCTGATCAATGGATGACCTGGACCTTTGAACACAATCCCGAAAGAATGATATGGTATCTTAACGGTAAAAAAGTTTATTCTTCAAAACAAGGAATGCCAACCACTCCACTTTATATGATTGCAAATCTTGCTATCAAAGGTCGGCCTGACTACCAAAACACGGATAAAATAATTTCTGATGCTGCTGTACTGCCACCTTATGAAATGGAAATCGATTATGTTAAAATTTATAAATTGGTTCAATAATACCGGATTGGATTTACTAATTTTCGACTGAGGTAGAACCAAAACAGGGAGGATTTTGATGGAAATTTTAAATTTAAAAATACAGTCCAGAAAATGGAAACGTTTTACTCAAAGACTGAAATTAACAATAAATAATATAAATGATTTCAAATGTTTTTCATTTTTGTTACGGGCTTAGTGAAGATTTCGGAGGCAAGCCTTATTCCCTAGTTCATTATCTTGCAGTTAAATCGGCATATGAAGTCAATAGTCCGGAAGAAATTTTTTTTTACTATACTTATGAACCGTCGGGTGACTGGTGGGAAAAAACAAAACCACTTGTGACCCTTATCAAAGTCGAAGCTCCCGAGGAAATATTCGGCAACAAGCTCTATCATGTTGCTCATAAAGCTGATATTCTCAGGTTACAAAAATTGTATGAGATCGGGGGCATTTACATGGATTTGGATACGATATCAAGAAAATCTTTTAAGCCTCTGCTAAACAATAAATTTGTCATAGGGAAACAAGGGAAATTCAGAAATATGGGACTTTGCAATGCTGTTATAATGAGTGAAAAAAAATCTAAATTTGTGAAACTATGGCTGGAGAGTTATAAAAGTTTCCGTTCAAAAGGTAAGGATAAATATTGGGCGGAGCATTCCGTTAAATTACCATTGCTCATCGCAAAAAAAAATTCGAACTTATTGCATATCGAGCCATATGATAGTTTTCATTACCCTTTATATTATCCTACATCTTTAAAAAAAATGTTTGAAAAGGTAAAAGAGTATCCTAATGCTTATTGCCACCATTTATGGGAAGGTGGATCATGGAATAAATATCTTAAAGATCTCACGGAAGAAAAAATATTCAATAATGACACCACATATAATTTGATTGCAAGAAAATTTTTGATGAACTATTAATTTAAAAATAGTAAATGGATTACTATGCATGATAATGGAAATAGAACTATCTGGTCGAATGATGAACTACAATGGTACAAGGACGATAATGTAAAAGTGGAAAATGCTTAAGTTAACTTGAAAACTCAGTGATAATTAAGAATTAAGAACAAGGAAAATTGAACTTTAAAAATAAAGCTTATATACAAAGGATTTTCTCAAGAATACCTCAAGGTGAGAAAATAAATTTTTTTTTTCAGAAGAACATTACCAAGTCCTTGCCTATTTCTAATGTTGAATTTATTGAAAAACTTCATACCGTTGTAGAACACTTCAATAATTTTTTAAAGTATTCAGATAATAAAAAGCCGGAACAATCAAGTTATTTTGAATTCGGATCAGGATATGATCTTGTTATTCCAATAGCAATTAAATTATTGGGATTTAATTCCCTTACATGTATAGATATAAGAGAGCTTGTTTTTTTAGAATTGATAAATAATACTATCAATAGATTTTCAGAGTTGAAAGATAGAATACCGTTTCACTATACAATACCTGAGAATATCGCTTCACTTTCTAAATTAAATTATAAACAAGTATTGAAAGAAAATTTTTCTATTGATTATTTAGCTCCTGTTGACGCCCGGGCGACCGGTTTGATTAGTTCATCCATAGATTTTATTTTATCAAATGCTACAATGGAGCATATTCCCAAAATTCATATTATGGATATTCTGATTGAATGTTATAGGTTAATGAAGCCGGGTTCAATCATGTCTAATGCTATTGATTATCGGGATCATTGGTCCTTTTTTGATAAAAATATTTCATGCTATAATTTTCTTCAATATTCACCCGGACAGTGGGAAAAATTAAATCCTTCTATAATGTATCAAAATCGAATGAGACACAGAGAGTATATTGAAATTATTAATCATACAAATTTCGAAATTCTTGAAGAGAGAATAGTTTTTCCTGAAAAGCATGAAATTGATCAACTAAAAAAAATCAATTTAGATCCATATTATAAAAACAATTTCAATTTTGAAGAGATCAGTATAAAATCAAGTTATCTTGTTTTAAGAAAGAACTAATAGTGAAATGGCCAAATTCCTCCCCCATTTCTAACTTTAAAATCTTAATATATATCAATAGCTTACCATATAAATGAATAATACGAACAGAAGGGATCCTGTCGTCAGCGTCATTATGCCTACTTATAACCGGGTGGATATGCTGGAGAAAGCTATTGAAAGTGTTTTTGCTCAGAGCTTTGAAGACTGGGAACTGATCATTATCGATGATGCGTCCACTGATGAGACACAAAAACGAATGACTGATCTGGATTCAAAAGAGGAAGCTGTGAAATATATGAGGATCCCAAGGATAAAAGATAAAGGGATCTCCGAATATCTGAATATCGGTCTGAGAAATGCCTCGGGAAAATATATTGCAAGGATAGATGACGATGACTACTGGTGCCATAAGGATAAATTGAAGATGCAGGTCGGGTTTCTTGATGAGAATCCGGATTATGTCGTTGTCGGAGGCGGTGTTATTCTGGTTGATGAGAAAGGCGATGAGCTATTCAGATATCTTAAAAAGGAAACTGATAAAGAGATACGCGCCTTTGCTCTTTTTTC
>JBDTLQ010000218.1:0-5989 GCA_039934715.1 Ignavibacteria bacterium
ACGCGCTGCATTCAGGGTGCAGTCTTAGTATTAAGGTGGGGGTTCGAGTCCCCCCCTGAGCACTCAAAAATTTATTATGAAAAAAATTGAAAAAGAATTGGAAACTAAAAACTTTTCGTTCGCAGGAAAGCTCTGAAGGTAATGACAATATAGATATATTTACAACCGCAATGCGAAATCTGAAAACGAACATTCAGCTCCCCGACCTTGTGTTGAAACTTCTCTATCTGAGAGGTCTTAAAGACTATCAGAAAGTCCTTAAATTTTTTCGCCCCTCCATGGATAAGCTTTACGATCCGCTTTTAATGAAAGATTGTGAAAAGGCAGCCGATAGAATTATTGTAGCGATCGACAATAAAGAAAAGATAATGATACTGGGTGATTATGATGTGGATGGTACCTGCGGTGTATCCATGTTTTATCTTTTCCTTAACAAAAATTACGGCCTCGATCCTGAGATCTATATTCCCGACAGGATCATAGAAGGTTATGGCATATCGGTTAAATCAATTGATCTTGCAAAAGAAAAAGGGATCAATTTAATTGTCTCCATAGACTGCGGCATTACCGCAGCCGATAAAATAGACTATGCTAAAACACTAGGCATAGAATTTATCATATGTGATCATCACAGACCGCCCGAAAAGATTCCTGACGCTCTTGCAGTAATGGATCCGTTGAGAGAAGATGATGAATATCCATTTAAATTTCTTTGCGGAACCGGTGTTGCTTTTAAACTCACGCAAAGAATTGCCGCGATAAAAGGCACTCCCGATCTTCCTAATTCACTTGTGGATCTTGTAGCAATTGCAACAGCTTCGGATATTGTACCGCTGCTTGATGAGAACAGGATACTTGTAAAAGAAGGATTTGATCTTATAAATAAAAAGCCCCGTCTCTGCCTGAAGGTGCTTATCGAGTCAAGCGGACTGAAGGTCGGCAATCTTACAACTAGCAATATGGTGTTCACACTCGCGCCGAGGATCAATGCAGTAGGAAGACTTGGTGATGCCAAACGTGCAGTTGAACTTCTGACATGTGAGGATGATGAAAAGATAAAGGAATTCGCTTTTGTCCTTAATGATGAAAATCAGAACAGGAGGGAAATTGACAAGTCGATCACCGATGACGCATTCAAATTTTTTGATGAGGCGATCAATCTTGATAATCAAAGCGCAATTGTAATCCACGGAGCATAAATACATTCAACATTTATGAAGCTTTAAAACAATGCAGGGAGCTGTTGATACAATTCGGCGGACACTTTCATGCGGCAGGTCTTGAGATTGAGCTCACAAAGATAGACGAGTTCAAGAAAGCGTTCAACAATATTGCTTCCTCGGAGATCACAGTTGAACAGATGGTGCCCGAAATCGAGATCGATGCGGAAATAACTTTTGATGAACTCAACGAGAAGACAATAAAGATACTTTCATTCTTTGAACCTTTCGGTCCTGAAAACATGGCTCCGATATTTGTAACCAGAGATGTACAGATCATTGGCGATGTAAGATTTGCAAAGGCCAACACTCATATTTTTAAAGTAAGGGATAACGATTCAAAGAAAATATTCGAGTCGGTATTTTTCAATTCCCTTGAATATAAGGATGTGATTCAAACGGGAAATATTTGCGATATATGTTATTCGATCGACAGAAGTTTCTGGAACGGAAGAGAGACTACAAAGCTCCGTATCAGGGATATGATAGCAAGTTAAAAAAAATTATTTTAAAATAAATATATACGGAGCGACAAAATGTCGGGACATTCCAAATGGGCAACAATTAAAAGAAAAAAAGCTGCAACCGATTCCGCAAGAGGAAGAGTTTTTACAAAAATAATCAAAGAGATAACCATCTCCGCGAGAGACGGCGGCGGGGATCCTGACGCGAATCCAAGACTTAGGCTGGCAATACAAACAGCGAAAGCCAGCAACATGCCTCAGGAAAATATTACAAGGGCGATCAAAAAAGGTACGGGAGAGCTCGAAGGAGTAAAGTATGATGAGTTAACCTATGAAGGCTATGCGCCTAACGGTATCGCGATGATCATTGAAAGTGTGACCGACAACAAGAACAGGACTGTAGCTGAATTAAGGCACATCATATCAAAGACAAACGGTAATCTTGGTGAGTCGGGTTCAGTTGCATGGATGTTCGAACGTAAGGGTGTAGTAAATGTAGAAAAGCAAAATGTTAATGAAGATCAGCTAATGGAAATAATTCTCGATTCGGGAGCAGATGATCTAAAGAGTGAAGGTGATTTTTTTGAAGTGATTACCTCTCTTGAAAATTTTGAAAAAGTGAGAAGAGCAATTGAAGATAAATCTTACAAGATCGAAAGCGCATCACTTCAGTATATTGCCAAAGATCTTATAACTATCGATGGTAAAGGTTCGGAAGAAGTGATCAGATGCATTGATGCGATAGAAGAAAATGACGATGTACAGAATGTTTATACAAACGCGGATTTTTCCGATGAATAATTGACACAGAACTTTCAGTAAATTATTACCACAAAGTCACAAAGTCACAAAGAAAATATTTTTTTCAAATAGCGCACTTGTTATGCTTTGTGTCTTAGTGCCTTTGTGGTAAAAGGTATCCTAGTAAAATGAGCGTTACCCCTATTCGGAAAATATTGATTGAAAGATGAGAATAATTGGAATTGATCCGGGCACTACCATTACGGGAATAGGAATAGTGGAGCACAGAAACGGTAAGGTTTATCTCATCCATTATGATACTATAAGTCTCAATTCGAAAGAGCCTCTTCCTGACAGACTGAAGAAAATTTATGATGAATGCCTTCAATGCATTGAAGAATACAGACCGGATGAGTTTGCTATCGAGACGGCATTCTACGGGAAGAACATTCAGTCAACACTAAAGCTCGGGCAGGCGAGAGGAGTCGCGATCATCGCCGCGCTGAACTGTAATTTGAAAATTTCCGAGTATTCCCCAAGAGAAGTCAAAAAATCTGTAACAGGCAACGGAGCGTCTTCCAAAGTTCAGGTCCAGTATATGGTGAAGTCGATACTATCCATTGCTGCAGGTAATGAAATCATTGAAGTCGATTCTTCCGACGCGCTTGCAGTCGCGTTGTGCCACTTCTATTGTTCACAAAATATTTTATCCGGCGGAGGCGCAAAGAAAAATAATACCTCATGGAAATTCTTCGCCGAGCAGAACCCTGAACGAATAATGATCAAGAACAGATGATATCATCTCTAAGAGGAAAGGTAATTTACATAAACAAGAATGAGATAATTATTGATGTGAATGGTGTTGGCTATAGTGTTTCAATTTCAAAAAAAGTTGCCGAAAAAATAACCGCAATCGATATTGAATATACTGTAGTCACCTATCTTGATGTAAAAGAAAACTCGCTGCATCTTTATGGTTTCATTGATGAAAAGGAAAGAGAGATGTATAAGCTGCTGATATCGGTGAACGGCATTGGTCCAAAGATAGCTCACACAATTCTTACGTATTTATCTTTTGAAGAGGTCATTAGCATCATAACAAACAAATCATTTTCTTCTCAGATGAAGATCCCCGGCATCGGCTCAAAAAAACTTGAGCTGATCTCTATGTCTTTAAAAGATAAGATCTACAAGATCGACAGAGACCTTGATCTCAACAGGATAGAAACTTCTTCAATGCAGTCAAATGAATATTTCAGACTGGAGGCATTGAACGCTCTGATGAACCTTGGTTACATGAGAAATGAAGCTGAAAAAATAATCCGTGAAGTGCTGAAACAAACTGAATCAGCCGAACTTTCAACCGAAGAAATAATAAGAAAATCCCTGGAATACATTTCAAAATAATTTTATGAGTGAACTGATTCTTGAAGAGATCTGGAGTAAGATAAGACTGCTGATGAAGTCGCATCCCTGGCACGGCGTTCCGATCGGAAAAGATTGCCCGTCAATTGTAACAACATACATTGAGATCGTACCTACTGATACGGTTAAATATGAGATCGAAAAGAACAGCGGCTTTTTGAAAGTTGACCGGCCGCAGAAATATTCCAACATATGTCCGACCCCTTACGGGTTCATTCCGCAGACACTCTGCGCGGATAATGTTGCTAAGTATTGCATGGATAAAACAGGGAGAAAGGATATCAAAGGTGATAAGGATCCGCTTGATATCTGTGTGATCACTGAAAAGGTTTTGAATCATAGTAATATACTTCTGCAGGCAATTCCTATCGGCGGGTTAAGGCTGATCGATAACAATGAAGCTGATGATAAGATAATAGCAGTGATGAAAGGGGACGCGATATTCAGCAAGTGGAAAAATATTTCAGACTGCTCCGACGCATTCATTGAAAGACTTAAACATTATTTTCTTACCTATAAAGAATCTCCGCATACAGACAGCAAGACAGTAGAGATCGAAAGCGTATACGGGATTGAAGACGCGTTTGAAGTGATAAAAGCCAGCAATAAGGATTATCTCAAAAAATATTCGGAGCTGAATAATTTATTGAACCGGGAAGAAATTTAGAAATTCTAATTTGCAAGAAAAACCGCGAGCTCTCTTCCAATATATACTGCCAGTAAAGACAGAAATACATTTAAGAAAACATTTAATCCGAAATACAAAAATTCGGAAAGCTCTCCGAACCGGAAAGTTTCAAATGCGAATGCGGACATTGTCGTAAATGCACCGATGAAACCGATCGTCGCAAAGTCCCTCACTTCAGGAGGAATATTTTTTCCGGATACAGCGGAATAAATAATGAGTCCGATCAAAAAACTTCCGCTGACATTGATAACTAATGTTCCAACGGGAAAATTGGGAAAGTAGCTGTTGAAAAATCTTGAGATGAGAAATCTTGAAATGGCTCCAAGAAATCCTCCGATGCCAATATATATTATCTGCAATTGGAGATTGGTTAATTGAAAGGAAAATAATTATTTGGAAGGAATTATATAAGCTATAAAAAAAGTTTAGTACTGACTTCAACCGGGTAGAGATATGACGCGAGACGCGAGGCTTGATAGTGATCACAATAATCCTCATAATCCCTTAATCTTGTTTCATCCTTGTATTATATATCTGAAGAAAGCTTGCTTTGATCTCATCTCTTACCTCGCGGTACTCATTCAGAATTTTTTCCTTCGTACCTTTAGCATCGGCAGGATCAACAAATCCAATATGAAGTTTTTGTTTTACTTTTCCTGTAAATACCGGGCATGAAACTTTTGCATTATCACAAACCGTGATGACATAATCAAAGGATTCATTGATAAACTCATTAACGTTATTGGGAGTGTGATTTGAAATATTAATTCCAATCTCCTGCATAACTTTAATGCTGTTGGGATTTACTTTGGTTTCAGGGTGAGTGCCCGCGGAATAAATTTCCAGTTCAGGTCCAAATGATCGGAGAAATCCTTCCGCCATCTGGCTGCGGCATGAATTGCCGGTACATAGAATGAGTATCTTCTTGCTCAAGCAATTTTATTTTTATCAATATAATAAAATTGCTTAATAATTTGCTTAAATTTATTATTAAATTTTTATTTAAGTAAGATCATTTTCCTTGTCTCAATAAAATCATCGGCTTCAAGTTTATAAAAATATATCCCGCTCGGTATTCCAGCTCCATCAAATTCAAGTTCATAACTCCCGGCATTTTGCTTCTCATTTACTAATGTAGTTACTTCATTTCCCAAAGCATCATGCACAGTGAGTTTCACGTCTGACCCGCTTTGCGAGGCAAGCGTCTGACCTTTGACGTTTGACGGAATCGAGTACCGAATAATTGTTTTCGGATTGAAAGGGTTGGGATAGTTTTGTGAAAGAGAAAAATTTGCTGGAATGGAATTCCCGATCTGATTAACGGAGGTCAATAAAGTATCTCCATAAACAATTCCGTTTATGACGCAGCCTTTTAGAAAATATCCGGTGCCAGCTCCGAGTTCACAGCTTGTGAATTCAGAAAATCCGATCCCCTCAGCAAGTTTGTAATA
>JBDTLQ010000219.1:0-5957 GCA_039934715.1 Ignavibacteria bacterium
TCTTCAGACATTCCCGTAATCTTGAGATAGTATTTTAGTGATTCGGGAATTTCACGATCATACTGGTTCGCAAGCTGAAATCCTTCCTCTCTTGAAAGCAGACCGTTCCTTACATCCACACTCGCCTGGTAAGTTGACCTTCCGTAGCCGCGCTTAAGATAATTTGTAAAGTCGTGCATTCCGGGCATGATACATTCAGCGCTTTTATATCCTTTATATGTTCCTTCAACTTCAGTCTCTTTCCACGCATATGTGTCTCTTACAAATTCCATTTGTCTTTCATCATCCCAGAAAATGTAATCACCGAGATGCATCAGCCTGACTCCGGCTTTTTCAAGCTCTTCAATTGTCGGAAAGAAAAACGGCTTCATATCCTTCTCTGTAATGTATTCGCAAACCATGTCCTTCGGATTACGCTTCGTTGATACTTTCATAAAATAATCCACATTGAAATCCATCAGAGGATTTTTATATGAAGATCTTCCTGACGATTCAGCGATTGATTCTCCGTAGATAAGAAGAGGGATATTAAATTTGACCGCGACCTGCAGCGGAAAGGCTCCTACTCCCGCATGACAATGCCAGCATGTGTCGCCGATCGCCTCAAGAGAATGTCTTGCGATCCGGTTTACAAGATCCCTGTTCGGAGTGAACATGATATGATCCACATTAAACTTCTCAAGTGAATTCTGAAGATTGTACCAGCCGGTTTCGCTGTACCAGTTGTGGCTGAAAGTAACAGCAAGCGCTTTCATCCCGTAAACTTTTGTCAGCACATGAAGCTGGAACGTGCTGTCTTTCCCTCCGCTTATCGGAACTATGCAATCATAGTTATTTCCGGATTTATCTTTGGCCTCTTTTAATATTCTTTTTAATTCATTTTCTTTTTCCACCCAGTTGATGTGGATCTTCTGTTCCGATGACTGGCATGCCTGGCATATTCCCATCTCATCGAACTTTACAAGCTCCTGTGTGGAAGGTATACAGCATCTTATGCAATATTGAATTCCATCTAACTGCGGTTGTGAAAGATCTATGTTGCTCATTTTTTACTTTTCCTGTAATCTTTTAAAATGATTGAATAAATAACAGCGTCAGAGTATTGACCATTCTTAAACAGAACCTCTCTTAACCTTCCTTCTTTTTTCATTCCCATCTTTTCACAAACTTTTATCATACCCATATTACTGATAGTTTGTCCCGAAGAGATCCTGTTAAGATTCAATGTGTTGAATCCGTAATCGATCAGCAGTCTGTATGCTTCACTGCCTACACCTTTGTTCCAGTATTTTTTATCACCGATCATTATCGCGAGCTCGGCCGATCTGTTAATGCGGTCAATCTTTTTGATCGCGATATTTCCGATATGCTTGTCATTCTTTTTCCATTTGATAGCAAACGCGATCTCATCCTTGCTGTTCTCAGTGCTCTCAATGTAAGCCAGGGTTTTCTTTCTTGTATTGGGGAAGGTCGCGTGAGAATTGTCCCTGCATACTTCCTCATCATTAAGCCAGCTCACATATTCATCCGAAATATCTTTTTTTGATAAAGGTGAAATGTAAATGTTAACGCTCTCCAGGAAAGAATTTTTCATGTAAGGATTTTTCTAATTCAGATTTAATTCATTCAATACAACTCTTGCACAATTCTCAATCCCTCCAGCGAAAATATTTCTCTTTTTTTTATCTGTGTATTTTTTTGAAAGGCAATTTAACAGTTCATCCTTTTCCAATGAAACTATTTCAATACCCGCGCTGAGCATTGCATTTATCAATGAATTCTTAACGGGTACAACATTCAGACTGATTGTCCGCCTGCCCATTGCTCTCGATTCAAACATTGCAATTGTATTAAATCCAATTACAGCCTCAGATCGTCTTATCTGATCTTTCAATGATTCATCATTAGCTGAGATTTGGACAGATAAATTATCACGATCATAATTACTTATAAGTTTGTTCATCTCATCTGAATCCTTTTCCAGCGGATGCAGTCTGATGTTTAAATTTATTTTATGATTTTGCTTTTTGGAAAATTCACTCAGCGATTGCAGTAAGATCTCAAGCGGATGGATCTTGTAATCTTTAATTCCAATAATGTTCAGTGGCTGTGAAAGAAATAAAAAATTATTCTCTGTCATGTTCTCATTGTCATCATTAACATCACACTCATCATAGTCATAGTTGAAGAGTTTGTCAAGATATGGATTACCCGTAACAATTAACCGGGCAGGGTTAAATTTTTCTTCTGTCATTTCCTTTTTCGTTTCCTCGTCCATCACACATACTTTATCATTCAACTTTTCAATTTCATAAGCCGCATACATCCACCTTCTCGAATAGTCTTTCCAAAAATCCAGAATGACAACACTTTTAACACTTTTCTCCTGAGCTTTATTTCTTAACTCCTGCTCTGCATTTCCGCCGCTTGTACCTGAGATCAGAATATCGGGATTGAAGTCATTGAATATTTTTCCGGCTATACCTTCTTTGATCATCGATTCAATATTAATAAAGTCTATTTTTTTTTGTTTTAAAATTTCAGTGTTCAGCTTTCCCGCGTATACTTTTAATTCCAGATCTTTTTCTTTGCTTAATCTTTCAATCAATGTTATTACAGCAAGACCGCCGCCGGGATCATCAAACACAAACAAGACTTTTTTACGCATTCTATCCTACGATGCTAAGATGCCATGACAGCTTTTCTTGATTCATACTCCTTCAGCTCCGGAACATTTTCATAAACCTTATGATATGCATTCACTACATCTTCAAGATCGCTTTTCGAAAAACCCGGGCGCATGTATTCATGAGTGAAGACCTCTTCAAAGAACATTCTCTCGGTCACAGGGCAAAGTCCTCTTTCATACGAAACATTACCGTCATACTTGGGACAATTGAATGAACACTTGTGAATTCTCTGCTGATAGATCGGCTGCAGATACAGCGGAGGTGCAAACCCGCACCCGATAATAGGCGTTGACTCTCTGAGCACCATTGTCGGGAGCTCCGCTTTCATAGCGTCTATAAATGTATTTCTGTGAACTCCGATTGTATCTTTCTTAAATTTAAATGTCTGCTGATAATATACATGCTTGCATCCTTCTTTAACAACCGGCGGAATTATTCCCGGTAGCTCACCAAGTATTGTCGAAAGATAATTTGCATTCTCAATTCGCTGATCTACTAACTGTGGTAATTTTTTAAGTTGTTCGATCCCAACCGCCGCTTCCATTTCAGTCATTCTGTAATTGAAACCAAAAGTGTTCCAGAGATCTTTTGTCTTTTTACCCTCAACAACCGCTTCACCATGATTCCTTATCAGCTCGATCTTTTCAGCTATCACAGGATCATTGGTCACTATCATTCCGCCTTCACCTGTATGTATATGCTTGTGATAATTCAGACTGAATATTCCTACATCACCTATCGTTCCTGCGAATTTTCCTTTATACAATGCCATGGGCGATTGCGCCGCATCTTCTATAACTTTCAAATGATGTCTTCTTGCAATGTTCATCACTGCATCCATATCAGTAGGATGTCCGCAGATGTGAACCACCAGTATCGCCTTCGTCCTTGAAGTGATGTTTGCTTTAATACTGTCCGGATCAAGACAAAAAGTATCTTCATCAATATCCGCAAACACAGGCACAGCTCCATAGATCAACGGCGCGATCGCGCCTGCTGTCATCGTGTATGGAGAAACTATAACTTCATCTCCCGGTCCGATATCACAAGCACCAATGCTCGCGAATAAACCCGACGTGTTTGAATTTACAGCGAGACAATATTTTACACCAAACGCTTCAGCCCAGTCCTTTTCAAATTTCCTGACTGTAGGTCCGCCCTGAAAATCTCTGTTCCATGAACCTACATACTGCGAAAGATTGCCCGAGTCAAGAACTTTCATCACTGCAATTTTTTCTTCTTCCCCAATTGTGTTACTTTGAGGAAATATCTTTGTGCGGACCGGAGTACCGCCCAGGATTGCTAATTTAGGCATAGCTTGTTCTCCTTGATTCTGTTTATTAATTCAAAAATTTTTATTGAGTTCGCGGCCGGTGATCTTAACTTTTCCCTGCCCTGTAAAAAATCATAAATGTTTTTCACCGCGTTTGGAAGAGCTTTAGGATATTGTATAGGCTGACATTCATAAAGCTCATATGCCGAATAACCTTTGAACATTTTATTTTCAGTCACTCTGTACTTTTCAATTTCATTTTTATAATTCAGCCTTATCCTTCCCTTTGTTCCAACAAGATCTATTTCCGCAAATGAGAGCTTTGAATTACTTAATCCTATAAATCTGATCTCAAGCCCATTTTCATAAATCATGTCAAAGCCTATCGTATCATCATCAGCGGTAATGCCTTCCTTCGTTGAAATTCTGATAATATTTTTTTCTGTCTCGCCGATATACCAGTTGACAAGATCAATGTAATGTGACGCGTTGTGTATCAGTCCCCTCTGATAATAAAAAGTAATTGATTCGATCCCGCCAATTTTATTTTCTTCAATGATTTTTTTGATCTCATAAAATTCTTCGAGGAATCTTCTTGTAAAGTTGACCTGTAAAGGAATTCCCTCCTGCTCGTACATTGATACAATGTCTCTTACTTCTCCCAATGTCAGCGCCAGCGGCTTTTCACAAAAGACAAGTGCGGGTTTATATTTTGTCAGATCGTATAATATCCCGGGGTGTGATTCATCATTGGCCGCTACAACTATGATATCAGGCTTTTTTTCCTCGCACATCTTTTCATAATTTTCAAATACATCTGTTCCGTATTCCCTGCTGATGATCTCCGCTGTTTCTTTCCGGATCTCACATACTCCCGTCACTTCAAAATTATCCGAATCATTAAATGCTTTGTAATGGGTCAGAGCACCTTCGCCTTTTCGATCATGATCAAAAAGAAATCCGATGTCGCCCATTCCTATTATGCAAACTCTATATCTTTCCAATATCCTATTTCAATTAAATGTGTTGTTCACAACTAAAGCACGAAGACACTTAGTCATATCTTCACGGAATTCTTTTTGAATCTCTAAATTTAAAAAGCAAAGAAAAGTTTTTTAAAAAAATATCTTTGTGCCTTAGTGTCTTGGTGGTAAAAAAAGCAAACCTTATTTCTATTCAATTCCTGAAACTGTTTTCTGAACTACTTCTGAATTAATTTCAAGGATCTCCCTGTTCCTGTCAAGAAAATTTAAGATATCTTCAAGATTAAAATCTTGTTTGTCTTTGACTAATGCCGTATAGATCTTTGTAATTACTTCAAGATCTTCATTCGTATCAAGACATAACCTCGGATCATAGTCACGTTTCCATTTGTCCGGAGTACTGACATTGCGGAGCTTATACTTATCTTTTCCCTTTCTGAAAAAATATAACGACACGTGTTCTCTGTCTTCAGGATCATCAGTGATCTCACTTATCTCTTTGAGATCTTTGTATGAAAACACACGCACATCCATTCCGATCGGGATCTTTCTGACCTCATTCCCGACATAACCGATATTTGTGACATAATCATACTTTGGATAATTATCGTAATATTCGGCAATTACACTATCCACAACTTCAGGATCCATCAGCGGACAATCACCAGTGATCTCAACAATAATATCACCGTTCACCGACTCCACAGCATCTACTACTCTGTTCAGTACCTCATCCTCAGATCCTCTGAATGTATGAATGCCCAGCTTTTTTCCCAGCTCTTCGATCTTATCATCTTCTTTGTTTATAGTGCATGCTATAATGATCTCATCTATCCTCTTCGACCTGCTCAATCTTTCTATCAGTATCTGAAGGGCAGGCTTGCCTCCTATATCTTTTAAAACTTTTCCCGGAAGCCTGGTTGAAGTCATTCTTGCCTCAATAGAAGCAACCACTTTATGTTTCACGCTCATTATTTTTTGTAAAGGAAAGTTGAATCAACATCATCATTA
>JBDTLQ010000220.1:0-5917 GCA_039934715.1 Ignavibacteria bacterium
GAAAACAGCGGTACGAATGTATATCAAAGTCCGGGCAGAATGGGATCGTTATTTAGGAAAATTGAGAATGGATTTATCACGCACCCGTGATGAATATGAGAAAGAAAAAATTGAGGAGAAGCTCAGAAAACATGAAAATGTAGATATGGCAGTGATGGTAAGTCAAAGCCAGAATGAAATTGCCGATTTAGAACCCTTTGAGATTGATATGCGTCCACTGCGTGAGCGTATCATTCGTGGAAACTTGGAAGAAGAATTTAAAAAAGCCGACAGTAATTTACGTATAGTTTTTGTTTGTGCTATGTGGATGACAGGTTTTGATGTTCCGAATCTTTCTACTCTTTATTTGGATAAACCACTCAAAAATCACACGCTCATGCAAGCAATTGCACGAGCTAATCGAGTTTCTCCCGGAAAGAAAAATGGCTTAATAGTTGATTACATTGGAGTATTTAGAAGTATCGAAAAGGCTCTCGCTATTTATGCCTCAACTATTGGTGGTGACGATGAAATCATTCGAAGTAAAGATGAGCTTGTGAGTGAACTTGAGAATGCAATTAATGTCGGCAAGAAATTCTTATATGATGTTAATGTAAATTTGGAAAAAATAATCTCTGACCCTGCTGAAGAGAAATTACTTTTGATAGAACATGCAACTAATACAATAGTCGGTGATCAGGCATCAAAAAAGAAATACCTTTCACTTGCATCAAATGTGGAGAACACATACCGGGCTGTTTTGCCGGATCCTTCTGCTGATGATTACTATTCAGAGGTGACTGCCATTCGTGTTATAGCGTCGCGGGTGCATGATGTTGGGACTGCAAGTATTGATGTTTCACAAGTAAAGAAAGACTTAGAAAATTTATTAGATCGTTCGATTCAGGCAGGTGAATATGTTATTCCCCAACACAAGCGGCTAAAAGATTTGAGTGCACTTGATACTGATGCACTTCATGATTTTTTTGCAAAGTTGGATAATAAAAATATACAGGCTGAAAGTTTGAGTGCTGAACTTAAAGAGAAAATTGAGGAGATGGTGAAACGAAACAAAAAGCGTGCAAAGTTTATGGAGCGTTTGAATACTTTGCTGGAGACCTACAACACCGGAGCACATGATATAGATAAACTGTTGACTGATTTGATGGATATAGCAAAGGATTTAACAGTGGAAGAACAGCGAGCCGTGAAGGAAGGATTATCAGAAGATGAACTTGCAATTTTCGATTTATTGCGTAAGGATAATTTAAACCCCGATGAAACTGCGACAGTGAGATCAGTAGCCAAAGAATTACTTGAGCAATTAAAATCAAAGTTAGTGCCGGGTTGGAGAGATTTTGAGCCATTACGAGCTGGTGTAAAAATTACTATATCAGAAGTGCTGTATCCCCGATTACCGGAAGAAGTCTATACAGTAGATGATTGCGAATATAAGGGGTTGGAGGTTTATAACTTTGTATATGAAAAGTATAGTGACGCAAGAGTAGTTGCTACTGCATAAGGATTAGATCAAAAGATTATTTTATAAAATAGTAAAAGTAGGTATGGTCCTAAAAAAACAGAAAAAATCTGAAATTCCCGAACGGCACTTGGCTTCAGATAAGTCGGGTTTTTGTGTATATGAAATCTATCGTAAATCAAACAAGACGATTTATCATATTCAGGGATCAAAATTAAAAGTATCCAGTATTATTCTTGAAGGATTTCAGGGTTTACCATCAGGATTATATCTTAATAGAAATGGATATGGGTTTGGAAAAAAAGGAATTTTTCTTCTGTCAGCTTTAAAAGATCATTTTGCTGGGGATGAAAAGTTCTTAGAGATAACAGTATCTAGTAAGCAAGTAAAAAAAATACAAAGAACGGCACATAAAGTTTTAGTTACACTCCCTTTTTTAGATATAAAAAATCTCCTTATCAGGCTTGGTCGAATAAATGAAGATAATAATAATGAACTGCGTAGTGCTGTCGCTTCTTTTTTGAGTACAAAATTCCCTAAGGAGATAAAGATATCTACCGATGACTTTGATGATTATAAAGGAGGCGAAATCGCTGCTCTGCTTAGTCGTAAGAAAGTTGCTCAAAAATTAAACGAAGATGATTTTGAATCATTAAGTAATTTTTATCCAAAAATTTTCGAAGAATCGCTTAAAGGAAAAAAACAACGTAGCAGAACAGCTCTAATTAAAAATACCAAGTCTATAACAGACCGGATTTTTTTGGATGAAGTAATAAATGAATTTGAATCAAATCTCTCAAAAGTGACTCTTTCTGAGAATGATTGGCAAAAATTCTTAAGCGAAAAAGTTTTTCGATTCCTGGCAAACTATGTCACATCAATAGAAAAACAAAATGTTAGTATTAGTGTAAGTTATCCAGATTTTGTTTTAGTGGATGTCTATGGCTTTATAGATGTATTTGAAATAAAAAAGCATACTACTCCACTTCTTAGTCTTGATGACGATCATGACAATTATTATTGGAAGACTGATATCTCTAAAGCGATTGCTCAAATTGAAAATTATACAGACGAGATAGTACGTAATTCAGACGATTATATTCGTGCTGTAAAAAGGAAAAAAAGTATTGACATTAGAGTCGTACGACCTCGAGGATACATTATCGCAGGCACAAGCAAACAATTTTCTAATAAAAAAGAATCCTCCGATTTTAGGATCCTCGGCTCCTCTCTCAAAAATATAAATTTTATTCTCTATGATGAGCTACTGGACAATCTTAAAAATTTAAGATCAAAATTGTAGGCTCCTATTAATGTAATACAGCAATTATTATGAGGCTATATTTTATTGATGATTCTAATATAAGCTATAATTCTAAGCTGGATTTTTTACTATATGGAGGGCTTATAGTTGATCAAGCGGACGTACGTTCGATGATAATTAAATACTATGATATAAGAGAACAATACCAAATAGAAAGAGAAAGGCCGGTCAAATGGGATAACTTTAATTGGGAAAGGAAAGGTACATTAGATCCTGAAACACACAAGAATATTAAATCAAATGTATTAGAATTAGTCGCCCAAACGAATTGCAAGATTATTATATATATGAGTCCTCATTATTTTTCTCACGACATTGTTACCTCCTCAACTAATCTAAATACAAGTTTTGTAATAAACTCAGATAAACTTTTACGATCTGTTAAATACGGTATTAACGTATGTTTAGAAAAATTTAACAATTACCTAACGATTATTGATGATTATGGATTGGTACTAGCAGATGATTTCAGCCAAACCCTTAGGGTTGAGTTGACTAAGCATTGTAATAATATTTTTCTAAATGGAACAATGACGTGGTCAGGGGGATTATCTTCAGTTTTAGATAGGATTTCTTATCCAGTTATAGAAACGCGACACACAATAAGTCCATTTCACCAAATCAATGATATTGTTATAGGAGCAATACAAAGTAGTCTCAAAGAGGTCTCTCCTAATTTAGTCAAGACTCTAAAAAATAATTTTTGGTCAGTAGATAATAATATAGTAGACTTTGGATTTAATCTATATCCTAAGAGTTTTAAAAGTAGTGAGATTGAAAGGAAAGTTAGAATTGTTGAACAAAAATTTCATAAATTAATCTCATAAATTATATGTTGATTGATAAAGAAAATATTTCTGAAGAAAAAAGTCGTGATCTATATTGGGGGCGTTTTATTATTAAAGATGAAAATTCTGATAGAAAAACGAAAGTATTACTCTGTGCTTCTTGGGAGTTTCTTTGTGATGAATTTCGTGTAGAAAACTTGACACCATCCCAGATAAATCTGTGGTATGAATCTATTATTGAAAAGTGGGTTTTAAAAGGTGAAGAAATTTTTTCCTTACCCATACACTACCTGACTTTTACAAACACCGAAGAAGGAAAAGAAAATGCCTTAAAATTCTTAATGACTGAGGTAAAATAGTTTATTTCATTTACTACTTCTATTTACTTCACAACCTTTGTAATATGAAAAATTATGCAGAATCAGAAAAATATGCGGGGCAGGTGATATTGAAAACGAGTATATCGAATTGCTTGTAAACTTCCCGGCCAACCTAAAACATTTTATCATATCTGATCACTCTTACCATCAAGCCTGCAATGCTAAGCCAAAAAAGAATTTCTGGTTTCCGGAGCTGAATGTCAAGCCGGGATCAATCATAAGATTAAATATGTGATAACTCGTTAAAAATGTCAGTAATATAACTCAATAGAAATGTCAGTAAAATGTTAGATTGAAGACGCCTCAAGGAAGGAGTGTCTTCAATGGAAGGAATACTGACAATGAGTCAAAGGGAAGTAGATAGGTTAAGCATAATAACTCAGGTACTGAATAAGAAAATAACTGCATGTGAGTCAGCATCAATATTAAAGCTGAGTGAGAGGCAGATTTTCAGACTGATTCGGAGAGTTCGAGAAGAAGGCAGCAAAGGAATAATCCATAAGCATCGGGGAAAGAAATCAAATCGAGGATATTCAGAGAAATTAAAGCAAAGAGTTCTTCAGATATATAAAAAGCAATACAATGATTACGGACCAACATTGTTTAGCGAAGAACTTTTGAAAAATTACAGTATAAGTTCAGATCATGAAACAATACGCCGTTGGCTTCGGGAGAGCAGCATAACGACGTCACTGCGTAAGAAACGTCCTCACAGGAGACGCAGGGAAAGACGAAGTGGTTATGGAGAAATGATTCAGTTTGATGGGAGCCATCATGACTGGTTTGAAGGCAGAGGAGCGAAATGCTGCTTGTATGTTTGTGTAGATGATTCAACGGGGAAAGTACATTTACTATTTGGACGGACGGAGAATACAGCGGATGCAATGCTTACGATTTGGGACTATATAAAACACAATGGTATCCCCAGAAGTATATATTTAGATAGGTTTAGCGCCTATTATGCCAAAGAGAAGTTAACAGATTTTGGTCGAGCGATGAAGGAGCTGGCTGTAGAAGTTATATATGCTTATTCACCTCAGGCGAAAGGCAGAGTTGAGAACAGGAACGGAACATTGCAGGATAGATTGATAAAGGCGATGAGACAAAAAAAAATATCAACAATAGCATCTGCCAATGAATATTTAAGATATGAGTTTATAACAGAATTTAATTTAAAGTTTGGAGTTAATGCTGAGGCGCCGGATGTTCATAAACCTGCTGAAGGATATAAGCTAGAAGAAATATTTTGCTATAAGACTACCAGACAGGTTCGTAATGATTACACGATCAACCTGGACGGAGGCTACATACAACTGTTGAAGAGTGAATCACCATTACCCAAGCCAAAGCAAGATGTAATTTTGCATAAACAGCTAAGTGGACAAATGTATATTTATTTCAATGGGCAGAAAATAAAGTATGAAGTGTTGAGTGGAAAAAGAAAGAAGCAGCCATACGAGTTTAGAAAATTATCAAATGATCATCCATGGCGAAGAATGAATAATCAGATGGCTGGAAGTAAAAAATTATTCTTAAGCAAATCAACGTAACTTCAGTCGGGCTACGCCCTCCTTTCGTTACGTTGATGCTTTACATTAAATAAAAATCATGACATTTTTAATGAGTTTTTATTACTGACATTTCTAATGAGTTTTCACAATCATAAGATTAAATACAGTTGTTATAGATATTTTCTGGAATCTAAATGAACCGTTATGGAAAGACAGGTTTGTTACAGTTCACCTTATTAAGATCGATAATTATATTTCATTTCCGGATACAAGAAATTTTATGGATACTTTATTTAGCTGTGATTAAATGAAAACTAAAACTTCAAATATCGAGATCCTGGATATCGCGAACTATAAAATTTTTTTAGCACCCACCTTTGATAATAGAATATATGAACCTATTCAAAACCATAAGACCTTGAATTAAAAGCCTTAAACTATAGCATATCGAGCTA
>JBDTLQ010000221.1:0-5914 GCA_039934715.1 Ignavibacteria bacterium
ACTAAGGATATCCTTATAATAAAAGACAAAAAATATTTTATTACTTCCCGCAACATCGTTATCGATATCAAAACGGACGTTGACGAGTTCAAGAGGCTCGCATCAAGTTCTGACATTTGCGATAAGCTGAAAGCATTTGATCTGTATAAGACTGACTTCGCGAATGAGTCTTTTCAGAACTGGGCTGAAGACGCGCGTGAGAATCTTAAGTTCATATATTCCGATACAATACATAAACTGATATCGCATTATGAAAAGCACGGGGATAATAAACTTGTGATGACGCTTCTGGAAAAGCTTGTTGATATAGATTACAGTGATGAAGAGATCATGATGAAGCTGCTTTCAATATATAATAAGGAGAAGGATTACAGAAAGTTTAAGTTCTTGTACAAGCTTTATGAGAAGAGGCTTAAAAAGGAATTCAATGTTCAGCCATCGGGTGAGATAAAAAAATTCTTTAATGAGGTTTCCTTCAGTTCATGAGCCGTCCACGGTATCTTTTGGCAATGTGTTAAAATATTCCTTTACAACTGCGAGATCATCCGCAAGCCGCATCGCGTCTGCCATACTCTCCTGAGTTAAGTTAAGATACTTATCCTCAAAAAATTTAACGTTAGCATCTCCTGAAATTAAAACCGCTTTTCTCAGAGAAGAAATATAATTCCCCACCGCATTGTTAAATTCCGCGAAGAGCTTTTCCATATAATCATCTTTATTGATGCTCCTGCCTGATATAACTTTTTTTAAACCGTTAACATACTTGGCGTTAAAGATAAGCTCTTTAAAAAGCTTTTTATCTGGCAGGAATGTAGATTCAATAAGAACAGAAACTTCGTACTTATTGACTATGGGTTTATCCGCGAAGTCATTTATCTCATCAATAAGTTTTCCGGTACCTGCGGAGATCTTCATTCTTATTTCAGCTCACTGCTTTTCTGTTCGTGCTGCCATGACAGTTTTTGTATTTCTTACCGCTGCCGCAGAAGCATGGATCATTTCTGCCGATCTTCTCACCGACCTTTACAGGCTGGTGCTTGTCATTTGGATTCTCACCCGCTGCAGAATCATCGCTTCCGCCGATGTAGCCCATGCCTTCTGATGACTGATGATAGGTTCTGAGTCTCGACGGATTTGTCTGAGCCGGAGCTCCAACATTTTTTGCTTCATCCGGTGTCTGTGCAGTAAATTTAAATATAAAATTAATTATTCCGGTAGATAACGAATCGAGCATTTCTACAAACAGTTTGAATCCGTCGGTCTTATACTCCAGCAGCGGATCTTTCTGTCCGTATGCCCTGAAATTAATTCCTTCCTTCAGATCATCCATCTCGCGCAGATGCTCTTTCCATTTTTCATCTATGATGTTGAGTATCGCATATCTTTCTATCTGTCCCATAAGATCGGCGCCATAACGCTCTTCCTTTCTGTCATAGAAGTTTCTTGTCTCCTGGAAGATCATGTCTTTTAAACCGTTCTCTCCAAGCTTTTGAAATTCTTCAGGAGTGATCTGCAGCCTGACAAGAAAAGTCCTCTGAACCTCATCTATGAGCCCGTCAACATTTCCCTCATCAAAATATTTCTTTACCATGTTCTCAACCGCTTTATCCACCATATCAAATATCTCATCCTTCAATCTTTCTCCCATCAGCGCCTGTCTTCTTTTTGAATAGACAACTTCTCTCTGCTGATTCATAACGTTATCATATTCAAGCAGTCTTTTTCTTATAGCGTAATTATTCTCTTCAACTTTCTTCTGAGCTCTTTCAACCGAGTTTGTTATCATCTTGTGCTCTATTGCTTCGCCTTCTTTTATACCCAGCCTCTCCATTACACTTGCAATTCTTTCGCTTCCAAACAATCGCATAAGATCATCCTCGAGTGACAGAAAGAATTTTGATGAACCCGGGTCACCCTGTCTTCCTGACCGTCCTCTGAGCTGTCTGTCGATTCGACGTGATTCATGCCGCTCTGTCCCCATGATGTGAAGACCGCCTGCCTCCGCAACTCCGGGTCCCAGTTTTATATCGGTACCGCGTCCTGCCATGTTGGTAGCAATTGTTACAGCACCGGGCAAGCCTGCATTTTCCACAATGTGAGCTTCTCTCGCGTGCTGCTTTGCATTCAGAACTTCATGAGGTATGGATTTACGTTTAAGCAGTCTTGAAATTGTTTCCGAAACTTCGACACTTGTTGTTCCTACCAGCGATGGTCTTCTGTTGTTTCTCATCTCTACAATTTCATCTATCACAGCATTATACTTTTCTCTTCTTGTTTTATAAATAAAATCATTTCCATCATCTCTCACGCATTCTTTGTTAGTAGGGATCACTGTTACATCGAGTTTATAGATATCAAAGAACTCCGAAGATTCCGTCTCAGCAGTTCCTGTCATTCCGGCAAGCTTTTTATAAAGCCTGAAATAATTCTGAAGTGTGATCGTTGCAAGTGTCTGAGTATCTTTTTCAACATGAACTCCTTCTTTTGCTTCGATAGCCTGGTGAAGCCCTTCGGAATATCTTCTTCCGGATAAAATTCTTCCCGTGAACTCATCCACTATCATTACTTTTCCATCCTGTACGACATACTCAACATCCTTTTCATAAAGTCCGTGAGCTTTCAATAACTGCTGAACTGTATGAAGCCTGTCGCTCCTTTCGGAATAAATTTTTGTAAGCTCTTCTTTTTTTAATTCACGATCTTCAACTGACAACGACGCTTCATTATCAAGCTGGGCAAATTCAGTACCGAGATCAGGCAGTGTAAAGAAATCCCTTTCAAGTGCACTTGGAGCAAGGAACTCGCGTCCTTTCTCTGTGAGATCGGTTATATGTGATTTCTCATCAATGACAAAATACAATTCATCATCAACTATGTGCATTTGCTTTCCGCTATCCCTGAGATACTCGGATTCTGAAGCCTGCAGTAATCTTTTATTGGAAGGCTCACTCAAAAGTTTCTGAAGCTTTTTGTGTTTTGGCAATGCATGATTGGCACGGAGCAGCGCTAGCCCTGCCTTCGCATCGTCATCCTTGGCTGCAGTTTCTTTTGTTAAAATGTCTTCAGCTTCGCCAACCAGCTTGTTCACAAGATTCCTCTGCGCGTCAACAAGGCGTTTCACCTTTACATTCAATTCATCAAACTTGTGAGTCGGTGCTTCAACAGGTCCGGAAATAATAAGAGGCGTACGTGCTTCGTCAATAAGCACGGAATCAACTTCGTCAACGATGGCATAGAAGTGCTCTCTCTGAACAAGAAAACTTTTATCAACAACCATATTATCTCGCAGATAATCAAATCCGAATTCATTGTTAGTACCATAAGTAATATCCGAGTTATACATTTCACGTCTCTTGTTGGAATCCATATCATTGAGTATTACACCAATTGAGAGTCCGAGGTACTTGAAAATTTCACCCATCCATTCACTGTCTCTTTTTGCAAGGTAATCATTTACGGTAACTAGATGAACCCCGCGTCCTGCGAGTGCATTAAGATAAAGTGGCAGGGTCGCTACCAATGTTTTTCCTTCTCCGGTTGCCATCTCGGAAATTTTTCCCTGATGCAAAACGATACCGCCGATCAGCTGAACGTCATAAGGGATCATGTTCCATTTTATCTTATTTCCTGCAGCTTCCCATTCTTTTCCGCAAAGTCTTTTACATGTCTGCTTTACAACAGCAAATGCTTCGGGAAGTATTTCATCGAGTACGGCTGAGATAATATCATAATTTTCCTTTTCAAGCTTATCCACTTCGTCATACGCATCCAATCTTTCATTATGCGGGATATCCTGTTTAAGAACTTCTTTCAATTCAGCAATTCTTTTTTGAGTCCCTTCGGTTTCGGATTTGATCCTTTCCCGGAATTCAATAGTCTTCGCCTTAAGCTGTTCGTCTGAAAGACTTTCCAGTTCTTCATAATATCTGTTTACTTCATCTACAAGCGGAAGTATTGAATTGACATCCTTTTCATGTTTCGATGGAAACATTTTTTTAAAAATACTAAGCATATGTTCTTTTACAATTTTAAGTTAATTTTATAAATTTACGAATATTAAAGACCAAAAGAAAAATAAAAAGAAATCAATATTAGTAAACTGTTAACAGTTATCTGTTAACGAATAATATTTTTTTTCAACATTGTACTAATATTAATTCCTTACTTAAATAAAACAGAAGAGGCTTTCTCAAGTCCTTGAGAAAGCCTCTTTGAACTTATCACTTGATGGTTTATGGCGCAGATGTAAAGGGTCTTTGTTCAGATGTAGCAGTAGCCGAAAACAATGTATTGAATAACAATGGTGCTGCCACAAATGCATCTGTAGTTGTTATATCATTAATTCTGATCACGTTCCAATTATATGCTAAAGAAGACCCAACTCCCAATCCAAATGCGTTGAGGTTGGGAATTTTAGTCGTTGTAGAATTAGTGAAAACATAAAATGTTTTGCTCACTGTAGAAAAACTAGCAAGATAAATTCCTGTTCCGCTTCCCGTAGTATAAGTGAAATTTGTATTAGTATCGATGTTTGTTGCTGCATTCGGAGGTGTTGTAAGGTTTGGTGGCGTCTCCAGGACAATTGTCAGGCTTGGATTTGGAGCTGTTGCTATCACATATCTTGAAGTCTTCTGAATTGATACGGGTCCGGTTACACCACCTCCAACTACAAATTGAGGTGTAGTAGCCAACCCTGTAGGAACAACATAATTAAAAGCCGCGGTAGAGAAATAATCAATAACTGATACATATTGATTTGAAGCATTTGTAATATATTTCAGTCCGAGTAAATTGTTAGGGCTTGTGAATCCTGCCGGAATAGTTAAGGATCCTGAAATTGTTAATTCACCGGGGTTTGTAGTTAGCTCAGCCGCGGTAAAATTAACTGCTTGCACACCACCATTATTTAGTGCCTGTGGTTTCTCTCCTGTTTTGTCATATGTAGTAATGTTGCCTCCGGCTAGTGTATAAACTAATACAATAATTTTCCCCGAGATTGATGTGCCACTTCCCGCGGCCCAGTCTACCGTTATGTTGGCAGCAGTTGCAGGGAATGTAAAATTATCTGACGCTTGCACAGTTGACTGATCTGTAAATATCACAGTCGCTGATTGATTTGCTACAAGTGCAGGAAGGGTAACATTCAGCGTAGCACTATTAGGTGTAACCGCAGCTCCAAGTCCAAGCAATTTAGGTGATGCCGTCGTAAGTCCTTTATAAACCATACCAGTGCCACCGGTAATTATTTTGACATCATATGGAACAGTTACATTGCTGATTGAAAAACTTCCGTCAGCTGCAGTTGTTTTTATCGAATCTCCAATTACGATTGTAGCACTGACAATCCCGCTTCCTATCTGATCTACTGCCTTTCCGGAAACAGTAATTGTACTCGTAGGAGTAGGACCTGAGGTGCCATTATTATCGCTGCAGCCTGTGAGGGTGAAGAAAAATCCTAAAAGTAAAAACGGATATATTTTTAAGCAAAGATATTTTGCATTCATGGGAAATTTTCCTTTCTTCGAAGATATTCTCCGATTAATTTTAATAAAGATAACTCTTTTTATAATATTTAGAAATTCACTATACATTTTTTAAATCAGTCTGATCATTCTGCAATTGATCATTTGTTCTTTAATATTAAAATTGAATAAGGTTTTATATTTGAGTAATTTGAATAAAAAAGAAGGAGAGTTACTTATAAATGGCAATTATGATCACCACTGAATGCATTAACTGCGGAGCGTGCGAGCCGGAATGCCCAAATACAGCGATCTATGAAGGCGGAGCTAACTGGGTTCTCGCCGGCAAATCATATGGAGACGGCGAACCTGCTCCCTCGGGTGCAAATGGTTTTTACTCGAGTGAATATTTTTATATATCACCCGATAAATGTACAGAATGTGTAGGCTTT
>JBDTLQ010000222.1:0-5892 GCA_039934715.1 Ignavibacteria bacterium
AGTATTGTCCTAACAACGGAGGAAGATCAGCTTATGAAGGATATGATGTAAGAGGTATAGAGGGAATTGTAACAGCTGACACCAGTGATATACAATTGTTTAATTATACCAGTCCGGGTGGAAACCAAACATCACCTGCCCGTGTGTACATTCAGAACGGACAGGGACCGAGAAGCGGTATCTGGATCTCCGGAGCTCCTACAAACCAACTTCATAAAGGAGACGTTGTAAGGGTCAAAGGAACTGTTGAAGAGAATTTCAGCGTTACCCGGGTCAATATTCCATCAGCATCAAACATTGTTACTATCTCCACAGGAGGTGTACAACCGGCTCCTGAAATTCTGACAACAAGCCAGATCCCTAACAATGCATTGGACGGAGATTCTGCTGTTGAGAAATGGGAAAGTGTATATTGCAGATTCACAGTACCTGTTGCGATAAACTGTATCAATGCCGGAATAGGCATAGCGTGTACGACTTCAGAGCCGCTGCCTGATACTACATTCCGAAGAAACTTCGGTGAAATATTAGTTGCTGATGCTTCGGCGGTCAACGCGAGAATTGAGCTTCAGGATGGCAATCATGATTATTCAAATAACTGGGACGGAACAGGAAGCATACCTCCGCACATTCTGCTCACTAAGAATGATATTATTTCATATGTAGAAGGAATCCTTTATTTCTCTTTCAGCAATTATAAACTTACACCAAGAAAAAATCCTGACTTCGGAACGATCACTCCGGTAGGAATTACAAATAACATTGAAACTGCTGAAGACTTTTATTTATCACAAAATTATCCAAATCCGTTTAACCCGGTAACTGTAATAAAATACAATATGCCGGTTTCAGGAAATGTAACACTGAAAATTTATGATATGGTAGGAAGAGAGATCAGGACACTTGTTAACGGATTCGCACAGTCGGGAACATACAGTGTAAACTTTAATGGAAGTGATCTGTCGAGCGGTGTTTATTTTTATAAGCTCGAAACCGAATCCACTGGCGGTAAAAATTTCCTGATGACAAAAAAAATGATCCTTATAAAATAGTTATGAATTTGATCCCGCGGAAATTTATTCTGCGGGATCATTTAGTAATTTGAAAAAGAATAATTTTCGAAAAAAAAATTTTGATGCTAAAATATCTATTACTTTTTCTCATAGGCGGCTTTGTTGCGTTTACATTTTCATGCAGTGATCCTACTAGCGGTACAATACAGAATCTGCCTCCCGACACTCATTTGTCTTTATTTCCCGACAGCATAATTGCACCCGGCTCAACTCTTAAAAAGATCAGCTGGTGGGGAGATGATCCGGACGGTTTTGTAAAGGGATTCAGATTTTCTTTTGATTCCATTAACTGGACATTCACTACAAGAAATGACAGTACATTTATTTTATCGATCAGCGGTAATGACAGTACGTTCAGATTTTTTGTCGCGGCTGTTGATGATAAAGGACTGATCGATCCAACCCCCGCAACGAATTTATATCCCGTGATAAATACACCGCCGGATGTTTCATTTGACGCCGGCACTGAACTTCCGGATACAACTTTTCCCGTCGCGTCTTTCAAATTCACCGGATCTGATCCTGACGGCGTAGAGACAATAAGATATTATCAATGGTCACTGAATGATACAGATCATTTTTCACGGATCCCGGGAAGTGTGAATCTTCTTACTCTGACAAAAGACAGCGGTATCGTTGTAAATTCCAATAACGTACTTTACCTTCGCGCCGAAGATAACGCGGGCGCGCTGAGTCCGATCCGCAAAATGCCGGACAGTACAGATACCTGGTATGTAAAAAATAACGATCACAAGATCCTGCTTTTAAGAGATCTTAATTCATCCGATATAACTATTTCCAATAATTATTTCCCGAATGCTTTCGATACGATACAATATGATATTCTTGATATAAAATCAAACGGAGGAGCTTTGATCCCAAAGATCGTAAACCCGATGTTTGTTTCGACACTAAAACTCTTTGACATTGTCTTCTGGGTAGGCGGAAACAATTCCATTGCAAACGCGGCAAACTTTGATCTTGCACTGCAGTCACTGCCCTTTTATATACAGGGCGGCGGAAAAGTATTTTTCAGTTCAGGATTTCAGGATGTAGCTGATCCCGGAACAGGAAACTTCATTAACTTTGCTCCCATAGACAGTGTTACAAGCTGCGCTGTTCCATTTTATACAACTAGCGGACCTGATCTCGCGCCGGCTTCAACCGGATATCCTGTAATCGGCCCCAGTACAGGCTTTTTTGGAATTAGAGGCTTGTACACTACAAGCGGAAGTGTGATCTATAAGCTCTTTACGGGCGCAGGTTGCTTTGATTCAATCAATGTCGCGATCAAAGATGTGGCTGTAAATCCAAAAGTAATTTATTTTGATGTTCCCGTATTTTATCTGAACAGAGATCCGGCTGCATCAAAGGCATTGTTCAGAAAAATATTTATTGATGAGTTCGGATATTGATCATTTGAAATTAACGGTTTTAAGGATTAAAGCTTAAAAAGAATTTTTATTATGAAAAAATATTTATTGTTTTTATTTTTAATGTCTGTTGCATCGTTTTCTTTTTCGCAGGAAAAATTTGGCTCTCTGCACGGAGTAGTTACAGACTCTTCTGAAATTCCTCTTGTAGGTGTCACGCTTAAACTCAAAGGGACATACCTGGGGGCGGTTTCTGATGAAGATGGAAAATATAAGATTGAAAACATTTCACCTGCCAGCTATACACTTCAGGTTTCTTATGAAGGTTTTAAAACGGTTGAATATACTGACGTTAAAATTCTTGGAGAAGAAAGCAAAGAATTTAACGTAATCCTGAAGTCCACTTCTTTTTCGGTAGATCAGGAAATTGAGGTCGTGGGTGACAGACCGCTTATGGATATTGAACAGACAAGCAGTAGTCATATAGTCACAAGAGATGACATTGATAAGTCAATTGTGACAAATGTCACCGATATTATTTCTCAGCAGGCAGGCGTTGTAAAGGATGATAATGAGATCCACATAAGAGGCGGAAGAAATTATGAGAATTCATTTTTAGTTGACGGCGTTTCTGTACAGGATCCGCTTTCGGGTACCGGCTATGGACTACAGTTATCAGCCAACTCATTGGAAGAGGTTGAAGTTATAACCGGAGGATACAATGCTGAATACGGACAGGCAACAAGCGGTGTTGTGAACGTTCGGACAAAAGAAGGAAGATATAACGATGTAAACTTTTATTTATCCTACAAGAGAGATAATTTTGGCAATAACAAAAATTCCGGCTCAAGCTTTAACACGGATATTCTTGAAATGAATCTCAGCGGTCCCGAGCCAATAACAAAATATTTACTCAAAGCACTTAATATAAATGCTCCGGGAGAGATAACATTGTTCGGAAGTTTCTTCATGGGATTGTCTGACGGATTCTTTGTGAATAACGGAGGTTACAAAGCTTCCCAGGTCAGATCTTCTACATTCGGCGGGACAAAATATTCTCCGAGGCAGGATAACAGCTGGTATTGGCTGGGTAAAGCGACTTACAGGATAATGCCGACAATGAAGCTTAATTATTCATTCAATCAATCAGTTTCCATCAATCAGAATTCATCCACGCTTCAGACAAATCTTGAATATGTAGAGCCATCACCGGGATATCAATATGATTTTCAAAAGATACTTGACAACGCCAACACATTCACACAGAATAGTTTTTTCCATACATTAAACTGGACACATACTACCAGCGCGAGGACTTTTTATGAAATAAAATTAAATAAATTTTTCACGCATCTTAGAGTTGATGCTAACGGACTTAACTGGGATCAGTATCAGGAGCCGCTCGATCTCATCAGACCGCCGTTTGAATACTATCCGATAGACAGCAATCATACGGGAATTATTCCGGGAGATGGATTTTATGATGTCGGAAATCCTTTTACATGGCATGATCATTTTGTCGAAGAGTATTCGGCGAAATTCGATTACATTCATAACTACACTACCAAGAGCAAGCTTAAAGCCGGTATCGAAGCAGGCTTCCAGGAAATGCAGCTGATAGATATTTATCAGCCGTGGATCAAACCATTCGGTCTTAATAATGACGTCTATCAGGTCTTCCCGGCATTCGGAGATATTTACGGGCAGCACAGTCTGACATTTAAAGGTATGATATTGAATTACGGGTTAAGATTAGACTACTGGTTCCCCGGAAAATATGTTGACGACGCGGTTAAGAATCCGAACGTTGTAACCATTCCTGATCAGATAAGGAGCGCTTATGAAGATGATACATACAATATTTTCGGAAGAAGAGCAAAATTAAATCTTTCACCAAGACTCGGAATCTCTCATCCGATCACAAATAATCAGACATTGTTTTTTTCATACGGTCATTTTTCAAAGAGGCCGAAGCCGCAGTTTGTCTACGCGAAGCTGAATCCGCAGTCAGCGCAGTCAACTTTCCAGAAGTTCGGTAATCCTAATCTGAACCCTGAAACAACTGTTGCATACGAGCTCGGAATAAGAAACCAGTTTACAAATGATGACGTGTTCACAGTTACCGCGTATTATAAAAATATTTATGACTATGTCGCTACAAAGAGTATTTTAATAAACAGCGGTCGTCTGATAGGACAATCTTTTATTACTTATTTCAATCAGGACTATGCACGTTCAAGAGGAATTGAAGTTGAGTATAAGAAAAGGATCGGAAGCTGGTTCAACGGGAAATTTAATTTTACATATTCAGTTGCGACAGGGAAAAGCTCGTCGTCAGATCAGGGCTTCTTAGTAGCGACAACAGGCGCAGCCGAAACTATCAATGAAATTTTCCTTTCGTGGGATAAGCCGCTGCAGGCAAGCGCTAATTTATATTTCAATGTAGAAAAAGGAAAGGGCCTGTTTGGATTCGGAAAAGATATTCTCGATAACATATCGTTTAAATCAAGAATTTTCTTTCAGTCGGGGAAAAGATATACACAGCAGATCCAGATCGGTACTCTTGAAAACGGTCGTCCGGAATATACTTCAGATCTTGATAACATAAACGGAGAGGTCGGTGAGAACTGGTTCTGGGTTGACCTGAATATTGATAAATACATTTATCTGCGTTCACTTGAATTCGTCATCGGGCTTGAGATCAACAATTTATTCAACGCTCAGAATTCGACCATCATAAATCCTGTTACAGGGCGAGCGTATCAGACAGGAGATCCTACACCGAATTATTATAATGATCCTACGTATCCTGATCTCCAAGCTCCGCTGACACCGTATCCATATAACCCTTCAAGATATCTGACACCAAGACAGATAAAGTTTGGAGTATCACTGAAGTTATGATGAAAATTATTTTTGAAAAGTCTTTAAAAAATTTAATGAAGATCAAAACATACTTACTGATTATAATTTTTTTCTGCATGATAGCTGTTAATGCTCAGGCTCAGCTATTTCCCAATCTGGGCGGACAGAGGACAGGAACCACTTCACTTCAGTTTTTAAAGATAGGCAACGGAGCAAGGGCAACAGGCATGGGAGAAGCATTTGTCGCGGTGTCAAACGACATATCATCGCTTCAATGGAATCCAGCAGGACTTGTGGCATTTAAAGAAAACGGAATTACAGCTTCATACACTCAATGGTTCGTTGATACAAGACTTAATTACTTTGGAGGAGTTTATCACTTCGGAGGAAGCAATGCGGTTGGAATTAGTGTTGCTTCATTAAGAACAGAAGACATGAAAGTTACAACCGAGTTTCAGCCGTTTGGTACGGGAGAATATTTCCGGTTCTCGGATATCGCAATAGGATTATCTTTTGCCAGGCAAATGACTGACCAGTTCTCTTTCGGAGCAACAGTTAAGTATGTTGAAGAAAACCTTGGT
>JBDTLQ010000223.1:0-5890 GCA_039934715.1 Ignavibacteria bacterium
ACGGCGGCGGTGAGCAGGATCCCGGGTACAGGGTGATCATTGAACCTGATCAGGGAGAAGTTCAGCTTCCTTCACACACTACCGACTGGCAGGTTGAATATAAATACAGGGTTCCGGTGAAACCCACAACAGGATGGAGCTATACTTCGCAGACAGTCTACTCTTACGGACAGATCGACTTTGACAGGTATGGAGCGAATGGTAAGTACAGGTTATCGGATTATAAATTTAATCAGATCGTACCTCAGGTAATGATCGGACGCTGCCTAGATGATGATTCCGTCTATAATCCCTCTTGGAGCAATTATGGGGACTGGGTCATCCAAGCTCAATATTACTGGAACAAGAATGGGACATCTTATTCATTATGCGGAAACATAATTCATGTATTTCCGCATGAAGAGATCACTACAAATATATCATATACTTCATCTTCAGGTGCAATCACAGTGTCAATTTCGGGTCCTTCCGGAACAAGCATGATCACACTGGATCGGCCTTTTCCAAATGGAGATACTTTATTTACAGACTGGTCGGATTTTTTCGGACAGGCGGAACAAAAGTCACAAACACCCGGCGCATACGGAAATGCGGTTCTCAATGTAGAAACACATTATCTTGTAGATGAGACCATTTGTTCCATGCTCCCTTTCATAATTAATGATGTGCAGATTCCGGGAATACAATGGCATGAAGGAAATTATAGAGTAAGACGTGACGGAGACTATATATGCACTGACACACTTGCAAACAAACTTGCTTTGCTTTATTACGGTTCAGGAAAATAATTGAGAAAATATTTAAGTCTTACATTATCAATGGAAAATTAAGGAAAGAATAATTACGTTTGAAAAAAAATGAAACCGCAGAATAAAAATATCATCCTGGTTTTTCTCAATACACTTCTGATCCTATTTTTATATGATAGTACATTTTCACAGAATGTTACTGAAAGACATTCCGGAGAAAATACCATCGTTGAAGTCAATAAACAGGAAAAAATAATTTCAAAAACTCCTCTTTCATTTCCGGGTTTTACCATGAATGAAAATACGAGACCTGAAAAAATAACGGACAACATTTCACTCTTCAATTGGACTATGAAATTTTCTGTGCCCGGAAAGGTCTTCAAAGATGTATCCTTCGCCGACTCTCAAACCGGTTACATTGTAACAGAACTTGGTGCTGTATATAAGACCACTAACGGAGGAGATAACTGGACTGTAAAAATGAATCTTGGATTTCCATATTACTGGTACGGAGTGGATGCTCTTTCTCCGGATACTTTAGTGATCTCGGGCTTTAATAATCAGGGTGACATTCATTCAGGGGTTGTAAGATGGAGCTTTAACGGAGGCGATACATGGAGCAATGACATCATACTAAGAATTCCAAACGGCGTAGGCTGGTTATCTAAAGTTCATTTCTTTGACAGGTTCAGGGGAATAGTGATGGCTGAATTTTCCGGAGGAGTTCATTATACCGATACAGGCGGAAAGGATTCGTCGTCATGGCATTATACACAGATCAATTCCGACCTTGCCTGGTTTGCCGGCAATATTGATGCACAGGCAAACGGAAATATTTATGCTACCGGAATTCATTTTGCACACGGCTCTGATTTTGGAGCTTCATGGACAACAACTAATTCTGCTGATAATGTATTTGACGGAGGAGTAGATTTTTTTGAACCCGAAAATCTTTTGGGACTGACAGGAGGAGGACAAATAAGCGCTCCGGTTTCAGGCTGGATACACAGGACTACAGATAACGGCCTGACATGGAGTGATAGATCTCCATTTCCTTATCCGGTACGGGCTTTAGAATTTTTCAACAGCACTCACTCCATCGCGGTCGGCGGAAATTTGTATGATGAAGCAGGAGGAATTTATTCATCAACAAACGGAGGGATAGACTGGAATATTGATGTCAGCACATCTGCTGAAATGTTTGCGTTTGATCATAAGGACATTTCAAATGATTCAACTGACATATGGTGTGTCGGCTCAACAGGTGGCGGTACTGGTTTCACCGGCAAGCTGTATAAAGCAAGAACTTCCGGCATTACTGCAATTGATAATGAGGCGGAGACACCGTTTAATTTTCATCTGTATCAAAATTATCCGAATCCTTTCAATCCGAACACGCTAATACAATACAGTCTTGGTAAGAATTCGGATGTTAAGATAATCATTTATAATGTGCTTGGTAAAGAGGTCAGAACACTTGTAAATAAAAAACAACCGGCAGGATCTTACAGTGTTAATTTTAAAAGCGAAGGACTTCCATCGGGCATATATTTTTACAGGTTAAATGCTGAAGGGCTCAGTGAAACAAAGAGAATGATTTTGATAAAGTAAAAGTGCAGGTAAACTCAGGTTACTTATCTTTTTCCGGGTAATTCTTTTCATTAATTTCATGCTTGATTTTACTATCGCCATATCATGATCCGAAATTATTTTTTCGAATTCCTCTTGGACCTTTGAATAATTCTGATCGTCTTCGTTTAATCTCAGGATCAGCATTTCAATTTTGCTACTATTAACTCTGAATGATCTCCACTTCGCATTCAATCCGCCTTTCGCGATCAGTGCAGAAAGTATAGCCGCTGTCAGCGCGATCAAAGCGATCGAATCATTCTTGCTCATTCCGAAAATTCCATGAAAGAATTCAGAGTTAAGAAGAAATGCTATCAGTAATGTTAATATCGTTGTACCGAACAAACATAAATGATATACAAAACTCCAGATCTTTGAACCTTTGTAAAATTTACGGTGATAATCTTCCAGTTTAGTTTTCAGATAACTGACTTTGTCCGTTTGCATAGCGGTAATTTATTTTATCAATTTCATTTCCGGTAAAAATTTTTTGGGAATAATATTTTCAAAATATTGAAATTATCGCGACGGTCAATGACTATTAAGGATAAGTAAACCTGCAGCTTGCTCTCAATATCATTTTGTAAAAAATTACCTGTACTCAAAGCATCTTTGAGTTTTACGGAAATAATATACCGGATGGTATTATTATTATAAACTTGAGGCAGGAAGTTATGTTCAGACAATAAGATCATTCTGAATTAAACACGATTGATCCGGGTCAATCATTTTTGTCCCGGTCAGAAATAATTTTATACGCGAGTCTGGCCGCTTTGAAAATGTCGGTCTTCATACCTTCTTCAAAAGCATCAGTTAATTTTTTATCACTGATCGTCTCTGACTTTTTATTTAAATAATCATTCACTGAAGAAAGCATCGGCCATGGGGTCAGCTGATATTTCGACATTAAATTTTTGTATGCTCCCAGAAGCAGCATTGCATTCTGCTCTTTATTTATTTTGAAAAAATAATAGCTCATTATCTCGAGACAGTAACTGAATCCTTCCGGATGCCTGCCCTCTTTAAAAAATTCAATCCCTTCTCTTAGATGCTGTTCGGCATTTTCATATTCATTTAATTCAATATACGGCCAGGCTTTCATTGTTATGGTATGACCCTGCAGCGCTTTATTGCCAAGCTTCTTTGCTATAATAAAACAATCATCGTATAATTTCAGCGCATCCGGATAATCACCGGATCTGCCTTCATGAGCAGCGGCGGATATTGTGACCATGGATTCACCGTTAAGGTCTCCGCATTCCCTGAACATGCGGGCAGAGCCTTCGAACGATCTCATTATATCTTCTTTATTTTTTTCCGGATGTGTAGCAATATCAATTGATTCAAGCAAATGATGAGTCCAGGCGATTGCTCTTTTATTATCTGTTTTTGAAAAATAATCCTGAGCATGTTTTAAAAAATATTCTGCAGTTATGTACTCTCCCTTCTCCATTGAGATTATCCCTGCCAGCCAGTGCAGCTTTCCAATTACTTCATCCGAAAGATCGGTCGCCGTGTGCATGATAAGAAGAAGATCAATTTTTTTTGCAAGCTCCCCGTCATAATTATAAACCCAGAACAATGGCCACAAGGCGTAGATCATATTTACAAGCTCAGTATATTTCCGGTCCGCGAGAAATGTACTCAACGCTTCAAGAACATTTTCAACATCCGCCTTCCATTTTTGTGAAACTATATCCTGATCAGCTCCCGAAAAAGCCGTGATATCATTTTCAGCTCTGCGAAGGTAGAAGTATGCATGTCTTAACTTTATTTTTTCTTTTTCATCAGACTTATCAAACAATTCAGTTGCATAATCTCTGAGCAATTCAAGCATGCTAAATCTTGATACCTCGTTTACTTCATTTTCCTTTTTGAAAAAATTTTTGGAAAGCAGTGAATCCGTCAGATCATAAGGGTCACATTGTCCTTCACAGCATATATCTTCTACAGCTTCATAATCAAATCCTCCCTTGAAGACTGCCAGTTTCCGGAATAAATCTTTTTCTTCTTCATTTAAAAGATCATAACTCCATTCAATTGCCGCTCTCATGGTTTTATGACGTGCGGGTGCATCCTTACTTCCCCTGACAGCAAGTTCAGCTTCTGATTCAAACGCTCCTTCAGCATTTTCGGAGAAAATAATCTTACCTTTGCAGCCGCGAGTTCAATAGCAAGAGGAATTCCTTCAAGCATCCTGCAGATGTCGGAGACTAAATAAATATTATCATCATTCAGTACGAACTTATTGTCGGCTGAATGCGCCCTGTTCTGAAAAAGTTTAACTGAAGGCGACTCCATCATATCGGCGGGCTCATCGGAATCAAGTGGGATTGCAAGACCGTGAAGACTGTACTCATTTTCCAAAGATACATTCAGCGGATTTCTACTGGTGACGATCATAACAAGGTTTGCACATTTACCAAGCAAAGAAGAAATTTTCAAAGCAGCATTTGCAAGATGCTCAAAGTTATCAAGTATCAGCAGTATCTTTTGTGAGGCGATGAAATCCGAAATACTTTTGATCTGATCTCCGTCTTTTGAAATTTTGACACCAAATACGGCAGCGATCTCATCCGGTATTTTGTTTTCATCAGTAACATTTGAAAGATCAATGAAATAAGCTCCGTCATTAAAATTAGCATGAAGATTTTTAGCGGCGGTCTGAGCAAATCTTGTTTTCCCTATTCCGCCCGGACCTGTTATCGTCAGCAAATGAGTACCTTTATTCAGTATCAGATCATTAACCTCGGTCAATTCACTTTCCCTTCCAACCAATGCCGGCAAATGAGCCGGAAGATTTGAAGTTTGAATATTCTTTTCAGCCGTTTCGTTATCGATCTCATTCAAATAAAATCTTTCACTAATTAGTATGGCGAGATCATCGGTGATAAGCTTTGAGAGCTCTTCAGGTGAAGAAAAAGATTTGTAAGAGACACCGGCGTCTGAACGGATTGTATTCAGCATCTCATTCAGTTTTTCCTCGTGCAACGGAGCCGGCTCTTTTACATAGATCAGCCTTGGAAAATTTCCCGACAACCTGAATTCATCATCAAGTCCGGATATTATTTCCTTATTTGCGCTACGCGATCTAATTGACATCACTTTTTATCCCGATAAAAATATTGCTCTGTTCAAGATATGCCTGGTACAGATCTTTCGGAGGATGCGGTCTTGCACCCAGTTCAAACATTACAGGGATCAGCCGCAGTTGATCTATAGCGGCTCTGGCAGCCAGTCTCTCGCCGGCAAGTTCTTTCAGAGTAGAGCTTACAAAAACCCTTAAGCGCTGATCAGGAGTTCTGATCCTCGTTGAGGTACTTTTCAAATCCTTTTAATTAAATTACAAATTGTTTTCCGGCGAAGGCTTATTTAAATAAAGAAGCATTCATTAAATATGACTATTATAATAATAAGGATAGTTTGTATCGGTGGAGCGCTGGTTGGCCGACCCACACGGCCCGCCGCTCGGTGCGGCCCCCGAAATCCCCTTTCCTCCGCCGACAAGCGTG
>JBDTLQ010000224.1:0-5883 GCA_039934715.1 Ignavibacteria bacterium
ATTCGCCCTTCTTTATGGCTGACTTGTTGATGATTATGTAATTATCCAATTTAAAAAATAATGCAATTATCAATCTAGATATTAATCGGAACACGGATGACACGGATTCAACTGATTGTCACGGATCTCAGAGATTTTTTTAAAAAATTCGACTATTTTATTGAACGCGGATGACACAGATTCAGACTGATTGTCAAGGATCTTAGAGATTTTTTAAAAAAGTTATTCCCTTTCTATTTGAACAAAAAATTTATTCCTACTCAATGCTTAAAAGAACTCAACTACAGATCAGTGGGAATCAGTTAAATCTGTGTCATCTGTGTTCCATTTTATTACTCCTGATTTTGAAACTTAAACAAGCCGCATTCCGTTTTTGAAATTGTGCTAAATAAAATCACTTCCAAAGCTTTCATGACCAAGATAATCCCGATAATAATTTTCTTATTTTCCTTCACGCCCAATATTTTCTCACAAATTAGTTCTGATTCAGTAAAAGCTAATTTATCCGGTACTATTTACAGCAGTGAAAATATCAGGCTCGGAAATATACTTGTTAATATTTCAGGGACCGGTAAGGATTATCAGATCTTTTCGGACAATTCAGGAAAATATGAGACAGATATAGATCCGGGTAAATACAAGATCACTATAAAACATCCCGGCTTTTCGGTTTATGAATATAAGAATTTCGAAATTTCCAAAAATGAAAATAAAATACTGAATATTTTTCTTGTTGAAAAAATTGTGAGCACGGAAGAAATACAGGTTGAAGGGATCTTCAGACAGCGCCAGGAAGACCTTCGCACAAGCCTGTTCAACGTCAAGCCTCAGAATGTGAAAATGCTGCCGGGTGCAGTTGAAGATGTGCTTCGCTCGCTGCAGTCTCTGCCCGGTGTGACATCTCCAAATGATTTTACCTCACAGCTTGTTATCCGCGGTTCAGGTCCGGATGAAAATCTTATCATAATGGATGATGTTGAAATTTTTAATCCGTACAGGCTATACGGACTTGTCAGCATGTTCAATCCCGAAACACTCAGCGATATCACTTTGATCACCGGAGGATTCCCGGCTAAGTACGGTGACAGGCTATCCGCGGTTCTTGATGTACTGAACAGAGAAGGAGACAGGAATAGAAATTTTACATCGGTCGTAAATGCCAGCATAACAAACGCGAATGTAATCTTCAGCGGAAAGAATCCGTTGAAAATTCCGGGCTCATGGATAGTGTCCAGCAGACGAACTTATTATGATCTTATCATCGGACCTTTTGCAAAAAAGGCCGGACTTATAACCGATGATTCTTCCTTTCCTTCATTCAGGGATCTGCAGTTTAAACTGGCGATCGGCCCATTTACCAAAAATAAATTCATAGTTAACGGAGTATTCTCTCATGACGGTGTTGATATAATTCCAGGTGAGGACAGCAAGGAAGCAGACAGCATCGCGGTCAATGATGTTACAAAGAATGACATGCTCTCGTTTGCATGGCACTACACTCCGAATGATAAGTTTATTTCACGTACAACCCTCTCATGGTACCGCAACAGCGGAGACAATGATTTTAACAGCGAGATACTCGACCCGCTTATTGACAGGGAAGGTTATACACCAGCGCAGCGTGACAGTTTAAGAGAGATCGGCGCATATCTCGGACTTGAATTCGATTCACGTTACACATTCAGAAAAATTTCACTTGGCAACCGTTCGATAAAATTAAATAAAAACTCCGAGCAGGAATTCGGCGGCGGAGTTGATATTGTCAGAACAGATCTGAATTATAATTTAAAACTGGATGACCAGTTCAGATCATTCATAAGAAATTTTCCGGCCGCATCGGCATTGCTTGATAATTTTAATCTGACCGGTGAAGATAATGTGCGGGCATATCTATACGCGCAAAGCATGTTCAAGGTCTCAAGGAAATTTTTTGTCCAGCCTTCTTTAAGGATGGATTATTTTCAAATAATAAAGACTCCGTATATTGAGCCGAGATTTAATATCGGCTATGCGATCGATCCGCTGACAACAGTGAGAACATCAGTTGGATTATATTATCAGTCGCCGGGTCTTGAAAAATTAGTTGACGGCAGAACATTCTTTGACCTGACAAATGCTTCCGAAAGGGGACTGAAGGCTGAACGCGCTGTTCATTTTATACTTGGTGTTGACAGGTGGATATCAAATGACTGGTTCGCGAAAGTTGAAGGGTATTATAAAAAGTTTGATGATCTGATCGAACAGCAAAAGCTTACAGGCTATAGATATGAATTCACTTTGAATGATCCTTCCAATACAGATCCGGGCTATGTTAAAAATTATTTCAATTGGGTAAGATCGCCTGAGAAGGTTGCTTATGATTCATTAACCACAAATCCTGTTAATATCGGCAGCGGGAATGCATATGGATTTGAATTCAGTCTTGAAAAGAAATTCACAACATCCAAAACAAAAGTTTACGGATGGATAAATTATTCATTATCATTTTCAGATAGAGAAAAGTATGGCGTTACGACGCCTTATCGGTTTGACCAGAGGCATGTGGCAAATATAGTTTTGAATTACCGTGCAAACAACTGGCTTGAGTTTGGCGCGAGATGGACCTACTCGACCAATTTCCCCATCACAACACCGGTCGGGATCAAGCCAAGACTTGTCGGAGATTCAATGGCTGTAAATCCTGTTACAGGCTCGGTGATTTTCAATTTAGACTACGGCGGAGCCGCGGATCTTTACAATGACCAAAAGCCTGCGTATCACAGGCTGGATCTGCGCGCGACCGCGTACACAAATTTCTGGTCAACCGATTGGGCATTTTATATCGATGTGATAAATGCGTATAACAGAAAAAATGTTCTCGGCTATGATTACTGGCTGGATAGTGATCTCGTGCTGAAAAGAAAAGTGATCGGGATGTTTCCGATATTGCCGACGATCGGGGTCAATGCAAGGTTTTAACCCGCGTCGGGTTTTTAACCACTAAGTTCACTTAGGACACAAAGAAAAGAACGACTTCCATTCATAATCATGATATCAATTTTACCAAAATTGGTTTGGATCTTTAACCGCTTAGTTAACTTTGGACACAAGAACAGAAATTATTTTCATTACTAAGCCTAACGTCAAGACTTTTTATAACAACATCTTCTTTGTTAGTACAAAATTATTCCCATTGGCTTCAGCATTTATACTACCCGCGTCGGGTTTTTAACCACTAAGTTCACTTAGGACACAAAGAAAAGAACGACTTCAGTAATCTGCTTCCGGGTTTTTCACCACTTAGTTCACTAAGGTACAAAGAAAAGAACGCTTTCCAATTAACACTTCTAGTAATTATGTGCACACGGCAGTATTTAACTTCGATCCTCGTTCTCAATTTCACAACTACGTGAGACGAGACTTCTTCCCCGTCGAAAAATAATTTGATTACTGCGGAGGATTTATCATTCGTCTTCGCACAGTTACCCCGGATTTACAATTCACCAGATGATTCGGTGCTAAATCAAATATCCTTTTTCATCACTACAAACTTCGCCTTGCCGTAAGTAAATCTTTTTTCTAAAATAAATCCTGCTAATTTGAATAGCCTGTCAATAAATTCATCGGAGTAAAATGTGTAATAAATATTTCCTTTGTCTGATTCTTTGATAAAATATTCCCAGCCGTCATTGCTGTCGAAATTGAAATAATCAAATACACAATATCCCCCCGGCTTCAGCACTCTCGCGAACTCCTTTGAATAAAGATAAATGAAAGAAGGTTTTAATTCAATAAAAACTCCCTGTGAGAATATGAGATCATATTCATTTTGTTTGAATGGCAAACTGATCCCGTTATTTTTATAAGCTTTAATTATTTTTTCATTATTGAAATAAGACCTCAGGAAGTCGATCATCCATTGTGAATGATCCGCGAGCGAGAACTCTGTGGAGTTTATTTGTTTGGCTCTCTTTAATATCTGTCGTGTCCATCTGCCTGTTCCGGGTCCGAGCTCTAAAATTTTTGGAGATTGAAGATTTGTCATGACAGGATACAGTACTTCTTCAAGTACCTGCCCGGGTTTGATCCATCCTAAGTTATTGTCGAGATAGTCGTTGACATCAAGCCCGAGTTCGTTCGCTGCTCTGAGATAATCAGGATATCCTTCCGCCTTTGCTTCTCCCGAGCTTTTTTTATGGGGCTCGATATTTAACTTTCCGAGAAAGTTACCGATCAGCTTTTTCATCAGTTGATTAGTTTTGTGTAAAATATAAATTTTGATGTCGTTAAAATACTTAAATAAAAAATGGCCACAAATTATTGCGAATTATTAAACAAATGATACACGAATAGTCATTATTAAAATATCTTTACCTTTAAGAGATTTTTCTTTTGCGACAATTAAAAATAAAATATTTAGGACAGACGTGACATTTTAAGAAGAATAAAGTATTTGCAAAATAGATCAGCGGCCATCCGTTTAATCCGCGTCATCTGCTAGCCTCGCTTCGCTCGGCGAAGCGGGCGTTCAAAAAAATAATAAAAGAGTATTGCGGAAATTAAAGTTAGTTTTAAGTGTAGGCTGAATTGGTTAATTTCAAATTACTAATTAAGATTCATAAACAATTAAGAAAGGTCACTAAAATTAATGAAAGATGTTTTTATTGTTGACGGGCTGCGGACTGCGATCGGTAAACATGCGGGAGCTCTGAAAGATACAAGGCCGGATGATATGGCAGCAGTGCTCTTAAAGGAAATTGTAAGAAGGAATTTTGAAAAAAATAATATTTCACCTGAGGAGATCGAAGATGTGATCCTCGGCAACGCGAACGGCGCGGGTGAAGAGAACAGGAATATCGCGCGGATGAGTCTGCTGCTTGCGGGACTTCCGGTCTCCATCGGAGGAGCGACAGTGAACAGGTTGTGCGGCTCGGGTATGCAGGCATTTACAGATGCTGTGCGGGGGATCAGAAATTCAGAAGGTGATTTGTATTTAGCAGGCGGTGTTGAATCAATGACACGTGCTCCTTTTGTGCTTGCAAAAAATCCTGAACCCTATGGCAGGAGAGCTGAGATGTTTGATACTACCATCGGCTGGAGATTTACAAACCCAAAGCTTTCTAAAATGTATCATCCGTATTCAATGGGTGAGACTGCTGAGAATGTCGCGGAGAAGTACAAGGTCTCAAGAGAAAGACAGGATGAGTTTGCTTTCAATTCCCAAATGAAAACCAAAGCAGCAATGGAGGCAGGAAAATTTAAAGACGAAATATTACCTGTTGAAATTACTTCGAAGAAAGAAAAAATAATATTTGATACTGATGAATTTCCAAGAGGCGATACTACAATTGAAAAACTTTCAAAGCTCAAGCCCGCATTCAGAGAAGGCGGAACTGTTACAGCAGGAAATTCAAGCGGGATAAATGATGGTGCAAGTATTCTAATGTTAGCTTCGGAAGATTTTGTGAAGAAAAATAATCTGAAACCGAGAGCGAGATATATTTCTTCGGCAGTTGCCGGAGTCGATCCATCATGCATGGGAACTGGTCCTGTGCCTGCAACAAAGAAAGTACTTGAAAGAGCGGGATTGAAAATTGACGATATCGATCTGATAGAACTCAATGAAGCATTTGCCGCGCAAAGTTTAGCCTGCATAGATGAACTTCATCTTGACGTAAATAAAATAAATATAAACGGCGGAGCCATCGCGCTCGGTCATCCGTTGGGCAGCAGCGGTTCGAGGATAATCATAACCCTGCTTAATGAACTTGAGAAGCAAAATAAGAAATACGGTCTGGCGACAATGTGTATAGGAGTAGGGCAGGGGATAGCGACTATCATTGAAAGAGTTTAATTTCAAATTACGCATTACGAATTACAAATTACAAATTACAAATTTCAAAT
>JBDTLQ010000225.1:0-5858 GCA_039934715.1 Ignavibacteria bacterium
AGACATGCTTTTGCTGCCGAAACAGCGCCATAAAATTCTATCTGTTTGGAACCGCCGGAAGAGGTCATAGCATAAATTTTTCCGCCCCTTACCATTAATTTTTTATTTATCAATTCCTGTGACCAATATATCAGACTGTTCGCCATTACATCAAGTGTCATTTCAATCTGCTTCTGCGTGATCTCTTCACCAAGATCCCCGGTGATGAACGGTTTCAATGTGCCAAAGGCAAGTGAATGAAGTAAGACTCTGACAGTTGAATTATTATCTTTTGAAAAAATATTTTCGATCTCTTTAATTATTTCAGCTCTTCTGACAGGGTCGGCGGCATTTACATTAAAAAAGTGAACATCAACACCCAAAGCTTTTATATCTGAAACCAATTGATCAACATCCGGTTTTGTTGTTGCCCTGTCAAGATGAACACCAATGATATTAACACCATCTTTGGCTAATGCCAGCGCTATTGCTTTACCAAATCCACTTGATGAGCCGAGGATTAAAGCGTAGTTTTTTTTCATTTATTTGTAACGGATAAAAGTAAAAATTTTAGATGAAAAGTGTTAATTTACTTGGATTTGACTGCTATAATAGTCATTATCAAACTTATTATAAATAGAAAAATCACAACGATCATGAACGATGCAGCGGTCCAGAAACCTGCTACCAATCCCCAGATAATAAATATCCAGATAATGGTGATTATGAAAAAAAGATTCCAGCTGAGCAGCAGCGACTGACGTGTTGATTTCTTTTTATGAAAAGTCTTAAAGAGGGTTATTACAAAAATATAGAAGAAAAGTGCGAGACCTAAAACCGAAAGTAATATATAAATAAATAATTTTGTATTTGTGAGAGTGGTCTCCGAAACCGGTTCTATTAAAGTTGAATCTATCTTTTTTACGGTATCCGCGGGAATTACTACCTGCTCGAGAGTCCTGTTCAGCGCTGTATCGATCGGTAAATTATTCTGCTGCTTGCCTGCGCTATCAACTCTTAAACCTGCCGGCTCCTGCATCTTAATACTGTCTGAGGGCTTCTGCACATTCTGCTGAACAGTAGGCTGAGGGCCCTGCGGGGGCGTCACATTTCTTGTAATAGGACCCGCAAAAGCAAGCGTGTTCAATACTGCTGTTAAAACTAAAATACTTTTTATCTTTAAGATCATTTTTTTAGATTATTCATTTTTCAGACTGTCAATAAAGCCTGTATCAAAATCATTTGTAATAAACTTCTTGTTCTGCATTATCATCTGATGAAACGGGATCGTAGTCTTGATCCCTTCAACTATAAATTCATCCAGCGCGCGTGACATTTTTCTTATAGCTTCATTTCTTGTCGGCGCATATGTGATCAGCTTTCCTATCATTGAATCATAATAAGGAGGAATACGATACCCGGTATAACAATGTGTATCTACTCTTACGCCATTTCCTCCAGGTTGGTTAAACGCCGTGACAAGTCCGGGAGATGGTCTGAAATTATTCTCCGGGTCTTCAGCATTGATCCTGCATTCCATAGAGTGTCCGTTCATCTTGATCTTCTTCTTGCTCAGCTTTGCTCCGTTGGCGATCCTTATCTGTTCACGTATCAGATCAATTTCAGTTATCTCTTCCGTAACAGGATGTTCCACCTGTATCCGGGTATTCATTTCCATAAAATAAAAATTCTTATCTTTGTCAACCAAAAATTCAATTGTACCCGCCCCGAGATAATTCACGGATTTCGCTCCGAGTATCGCGGCTTTTGACATCTCCGCTCGGACAATATCATTGATGAATGGTGAAGGGGACTCTTCAATTAATTTCTGATGCCTTCTCTGAATTGAACAATCTCTTTCACCGAGAGAAATAACATTTCCATGTTTATCTCCCAAAAGCTGTATCTCAATATGTCTCGGCTTGTCCACAAATTTTTCAATATACACATCATCATTTCCAAATGAGCTCATCGCCTCGTTCTTTGCCGTGACATAGGCATTTTCAATTTCATCTTCTTCTTTAACGATCCTCATTCCTTTACCACCGCCTCCTGCTGAAGCTTTGATCATGACAGGAAGTCCGATCCTCATCGCGATCACCTTCGCCTCTTCAACATCCTTTACAACTCCATCGCTTCCGGGTACTACCGGAACTCCGGCAGCTCTCATTGTATCTTTCGCGAAAGATTTATTTCCCATCGCGGTTATCATTTCAGGACGGGGACCGATAAATGTCAAACCTGAATCAATACATATTTCGGCAAACGCTGCGTTCTCAGCCAAAAATCCGTAACCGGGATGTATTGAGTCCGCATTTGTTATCGCGGCAGCGGACAATATTCTCGGAATATTAAGATAACTTTCCTTTGACGCAGATCCGCCAATGCAGACAGCTTCATCTGCGAACCTCACATGCAGAGAATCTTTATCCGCATCTGAATATACTGCAACAGTTTTAATACCCATTTCGCGGCAGGTCCTTATGATCCTTAAGGCAATCTCACCCCTGTTCGCGATCAGTAATTTTTTTATCATTAATAAAAATTAGTATAAACTAATCCTATAGTTTAATTTGAATTCCGAAAATTAATTTTTTTCGATCAGGAAAAGCGGCTGATTATATTCAACCGGCTGTCCGTTCTCCACAAGTATATGCACGATCTTCCCTGAAACATCGGATTCGATCTCATTCATAAGTTTCATTGCCTCAATGATACACAAAATGGCTCCGGGTGAAACATTGCTGCCGATACTTACATATGAATCCGCATCAGGAGAAGGCGCTCTGTAAAACGTGCCGACCATCGGTGACCTAACTTCAAACATATTCTCACTCTTTGCCTCTGCCTTTGCCACCTCAAGCTTCAGATTCTCTTTAGCATTTTCAACAGAAACCATATCTTCATGAACGGTATGCTGAGGCATTGCATAGATGTGAGGGGATACAGCGGCTGCCATCTTAGGCTTGGGCTTGGATAATTTTATTCTCGTACCCTCTTCCTCAATTTCTATTTCAGCGACATTGCTTGTATCAAGAATCTTAATAAGTTTCTTAATATAGTTTAAATCCATTTTCATAAAGTTGTATTAAATTTTAATTTGAATGTGGAATTTATACCTTGGCTCTTTCAATGTATTCGCCGGTCCTTGAATCTACTCTCAGCACATCACCTTCATTAATAAATAAAGGGGCGTTCACAGTAGCACCGGTTTCAACTGTTACAGGTTTTGTTGCCCCGGTAGCCGTATCACCCTTGACACCCGGAGGAGCTGATGTAACTTTTAAGTATACATGCGGGGGAATTTCAACTGAAAGTGGTTTTGAATTGTGAAAAAATATCTGAATTGTTTCACCCTCTTTTAAAAAACTTCCTCCCTTTCCGATCAACTCGCCGGAAATATGTATCTGATCATAACTCTCATTATCCATAAAGACAAAATCCTCTCCATCCTTATATAAATATTGATAATTCCCCGAATCCAAACGCTCGATCTGTACTTCCTCGCCGGATCTGAATCTATTCTCAATGATCTTGCCGTTTTTCAGATTTTTTAACTTTACCTGGAAAAATGCTCTTAAATTTCCCGGTGTTCGGTGTTCCACTGATACAACTGAATAAAGATCATTATTAAACTTAATAATTACTCCATTCTTTAGATCTGATGTTGTCGCCATTTATTAATAATTCCTGATTTTTGTTAAATTTTTTAAATGCTGGTTAAAATACTTATTTGCCTTTATAAAATCAATCATTAGTTATTCACCAAAGTTTTCAATTATTGCTCCATAATTAACAATTTTGTATAAATTTTTGTAAATAATTTATATTTTTAGTTGAAATTAGTGTGATTTTGGAAATTCAAATTTTGAAACCGTCAGAGGCATTAGATAAGAATCCTTAATAATAGTATAACTCAAGCAAAGTTCAAACCTTTTGTCTTCAAAATCCATGAAATCTGTCCGATGTGCATGGGTTCATGTCTGATTGCATGCATGATCACATTGCGTTTGCTTTTTGAACCGCCAAAGTTTGCTCCGATATTATTTTCCACCTCCAGCTGCTCATCACTCAGACCTCTTATTATTTCCAATGCCCGGCTATGGGTCTCGTCAAGTTTTTTCAGCAATTCCTCATAAGGCGGCTTTGTTTTTACTTCATCAGGATTTGTCCCGTATGAGTATTCGTCAAGCCAGCCAATATTCATATTTTCTCCGCCGACACCTTCCACTAGAAGGAAGTGTTCTGTCCATACAAGATGTGCTATGATCCAGTACGCACTGTTAAATTTAACATCACCTATCTCTATTTGCTTATCAATTTCTTCAGCTGTCAGAGCAGATATGAATCTCTTTGACAGACCTCTCATATTTGAATAGACATCAGCCAGAATTTCAGCTTCGGATTTTTTCATGATTTATTTTTTTAAATTATTGAATGTGATTTTAAAGGTATTCGATGCAAAGGGAAACTATCCACCGGGACTAATTATTTCTTAAATTACTTCCCATTTATACGAATCCATTTCCGCGGGGTCGGACCATGACAATGCAAAAGATAGTTCATCACCCAAGTTATAATTCTGGGTCCGGGTTCTGAGTATTGGAATATTCCAGTGGGTTGTTGAAGTTAACGGGTTAGTCGACAAAATGTTTTCATTATCAAAAATAATATTAAAATAAAAACAGAAGCCGTCAGATCTCCCGTCACGGTCGACCTTTAAGCTGAATTTAAATTCTTTCGGGATATCCGGTACATTTAAAGTCTCAAGATCAAATGACATGATCTTTTCAGGTTCGCTCAGAAAATAATCAACTGTCCCGGGTCTTACCATTAAGATCCCATGCTGTGCTTTGACATCTGAACTCAGATCATTGAAGCAATCGTATTTCACTCCGTATATTTCCTGCTCCCATATAAAAGGAACGCGGGAGTTGTCCTTTAATTTCACCGGGGCAAGAAACACTTCAAACTTTCCGGGCAGGATCTTACCTCCTTTTTTTAAAACCCTGTCTCTGAGATCGAGTATATTCTCAACCATATGTTCATCGAAAAGCAATGCTCCGATCTGTTCGTGAATGAGTATATCGGCTTTTTCATCCATTGTAAATGTCTTGCTGTTTGCATTCACGAATTCAATGCCTGTTATTTTATTGTGAGCCGCGATCTTTTTTGCCGAGTCAATTATCTTTCCGTGGTCTATAGCGTAAATTTTCGCTGGTGATTTTTTTGCAGCAAAGAAGGAAAGTATGCCGGTCCCGGTTCCAAGATCTATAACAATATCGCCTTTGCTAACATGCTTGGTAATTGCATTGTGATAAGCCTCCATCCTGCTGACATCGGCAAGCATCTTTTCATGCTCGGTAAAGCTTGTGAAATAATTCCGGTTGGCTACAGAGTAATACAGGCTGCTCAGGTAGGAATTTGATTTCACAAAGTTGTAAACTTTGCCGAGAGTGTTAACAAGAAATTGCTTCATTAATAATTGTAGGTAAACAGGATCATTAATTAAAGGAAGATTTTATTGTGAGCTATGTTATTTAGTTCTTGTCAGTCTTGTAGCCGGAATAAAAGTTTTTATAAGTCTTTTCAATGCCTGGAATAATAATATTAAAACTAACTTACACTGGATATCAAGTATTGAAGTCTGTCGATTTCTCGATAGGGTTGAGTCCACTCCGCAGCACGTATGGAACTGCACCGATGATTGCGATTCCGCCAACAATTACGTGGCCTGGTGGATTGGCAACTAGCGATCGGTATAGATGGACCAGTACTGAACAAGCTGACTTGCCACAAACGAACTAACTATTACAATCGATGTAAGGGATATAAACGATGAAAGCTGGAATTGTCACGACGATGGCCACGGCGTTCGC
>JBDTLQ010000226.1:0-5857 GCA_039934715.1 Ignavibacteria bacterium
TAACTTTTAACTTTTAACTTTTAACTTTTAACTTTTAACTTTTAACTTTTAACTGCTAACTGTCTACATTCCCATCGTATGCCACACAGTTTTTATTTCAATAAATTTTTCTATTTCTCTTAGACTTTCATTAAGATCATCCGAGTACCAGTTCCAGTCTTTAGCAAGTGAATGAAATCTCTTCACATTATTAGCGCACAGCTGCTGTATATTTTTTTTCATTTCAACATCACTGCAGCAGTAATCGATCGCGTTTACATCAAAGTGCCCGGCGAGATGAGGGACGATCTCGGTTCTTGTACCTGTTAAAAGATTTATTACTCCTGCTGGAAAATCACTTGTCGCTATAACTTCGGCAAATGATAAAGCCGGTAGAGGTGCAGTATCGCCCGAAATTATTATGCATGAATTTCCGGAAGCAAGAACAGAAGCGGCCCGTGAAATCAGCGGTAGAAAAGACGGTTCATCCGGAAGAATGATACCGACGATACCTGTCGGTTCAGGAACTGAAAAGTTAAAATAACCTGCCTGTACCGGATTAACACTTCCGACTAGCTGCATCCACTTATCACAAAATCCGGCGTAGTAAATTATTCTGTCAATTGCTTTATGAACTTCTCTTTGACTCCCGGCTTTTGTTTGCTTTGTTGATATACAGACTTCTTCGATGAATTGATCTTTTCTGCTTTCAAGCATTTCAGCAAGACGGTACAGGATCTGCGCACGCTCATAAGCTGTCTTGCCGCTCCATTCATTGAACCCGGCCCGTGCTGCAACAACAGCATTCCTCAGATCTTTTCGCGAAGCACGTGAAACATTACAGATCTTTTCTTTGGTCTTGGGATTTACCGCGTCGAAATATCTTTCGGATTCTGTTCGTGTGAACTTACCTCCTATAAATAGTTTGTACATTTTTGGAATTTCAAGACGTACTGACATAATTTATTTCCTCTGAATATTTTTATTAAAACTAAAGATTTTATGATCCAATATAAAGAACTTTTGTCCTTTAATTTTCCGGAATATTGTAAGATGTAACTTTCATCTCTGTTGTAATATCATATGTTCCATCTCCATCAGGACTGAAAACTGTAGTATGCACATTATCATCAGTGAACCATCTTGTTTTCATAAGCCCGGTTCCGGAATAATAATTAAAATAAGAAGTATTTGGCAATAAACTTATGGTAGTAAGTTCTTTCATACAACTGAATGTACCAGACGAAATAATAATTGTCTCAAACCCAAGATACTTCCTCGTATATGAGTAATTAAGAGAAGGAAAATAATATGACCATTCTGTACCGGTTCTCATCGGATATTTTAAAGTACTGTAAAGTGAATCTTCCTGTACTTCAAGTTTATTGTCATACACAACCGGTAAATTATCATTCTGCACATCCGGAAATAGTTTTATTTTCCTCAAAGGTAACATTCCTGTAGGTGGTCCTTGCTGCCTGCTCGCATACAGGATAAGCGAAGTGTCGTTGTTAATGTAATAATAACGGTTTGAATATGAAATAGTACCATTATTAAATTCATCAAGGAAACATTTTGTGACCACTGAATTGATCATTGTATCGTAAAGTATTGTTGCTGTCCCGTTTGTAACAAGCGGGTAATTACTGAAATAATGTAAAATAGAATCAGGATGAATATCAGAAGCTGAAGTTGTGATCGTATAATTCCATGTGCTTCCGTCTTTAAAAGGATAACGGAAGTCAGAGCTGTCAACCGGCAGCGGTGTAATTACATTATCATCATTGGAACAACTAAGCACCGCAAATGACAAAAGCAAAATAAGTCCGAGATAAAAAGATAAAAATTTTATTCTGTGCATTAGATTTTTTTGATTAATTCTTCCATTACTTTTCCAAGTTTCTTCTCTGCCTTCTTCAGACATTCCTGCTGATCCTTTGATTTCTGCTTCTCGCTTCTTTCATCTTCCATCATCTTATCCGCAATAAGTTCTCTCGATATTAATCCGATTCCGATGAACTCCATTCCGCTGTGAACCGCCGTGATGTTTTCGGGAACAATTGAATATCCTACTACATCAGCACCGATGTCTCTGTAAAATCTCGCTTCAGCATCAGTCTCACTCTGAGGACCTGTGATGCCGAGAAATACTGAATCGTTTATTTTTATTTTTTCCTGCTGTAAAACTTCGTACACCTTCTGAAATAAATTCCTGTCATATGCATTGCTCATATCAGGAAATCTCAATCCTAGCTCATTCTCATTTTTACCTATAAGCGGATTGTCTCCCATCAGATTTATATGGTCATAAATTAACGCGATCTCCCCGCAATTAAATCTCGGATTAAGATGACCGACCTCATCAACTGATATTATTTTTTTTATCCCGAGATATTTTAACACATAGATCTCATGACCGATATCTCTCATTGAAATGCCGTCATAAAAATGCCGTCTTCCGTTACAGATCAATACATCAGCTCCCTTAACTTTTCCAAACTGAATTTTTAATTTTTGCTTTTTATTTAATGTAATAATATCCGGAGTATCAACTTCTATTTCAGAAATTACTTTAATTCCATCAGTTACACCGGAATTACTTTCAGTTATCAAAGCAATTTCAGGTTTGTATTTCTTGGGGAATTTATCCCGGATAAATCCGGCCGATTGAATTATTTTATCTAATTGTTCACTCATGTATTTTTGGTTAACTGTTAAATGGTTAATCGGTCAATTGGTTAAATAGTTAATCTGTTAATTAGTTAATCTGTTAATTAGTTAATCTGTTAATCTGTTAATTAGTTAACTTAGCGTCAATACTCAATACTCAATACTCAATACTCAATACTCAATACTCAATACTCAATACTGCTCTAACTCAGCTTCTCCACAAGTTTCTTTATCAGCAAAGTTAATTTCGGTTCGGCGATAGCAGCGGCTTCGAGTATATGAGGAAGCATAGCAACTTTAAGAGTATCGGCAAATCCTTCATCGGTAATGATCGAAAGCCCGAGGACTTTTATCCCGAGATTGTTCGCTATCATTGCTTCGGGGATCGTTGACATTCCCACAGTATCTCCTCCGAATTTCCTGATCATTCTGTACTCGGCTGCAGTCTCGAGATTCGGACCCTGCACAGGTGCATACACACCTTTTTGAACTGAGATCTCATTTTCAAGAGCAATTTGTTCAGCGAGTTCAATTAATTCTCTCGAATAAAAATTACTGCCGTCAATGAACTCTGTATTAGTTTTTTTTAAAGGTGTATCAAAAAGAAGATTAATATGAGAGGTCATTATCATCAGATCGGTCCTTCTGAATTTCGGATTCAATGCACCGCAGGCGTTTGACACGATCAGATAATTTACACCAAGAGATTTCATTATGCTGATTGGAAAAGTGACTTCATCCATTGAGTAGCCTTCATAGAAATGAAACCTGCCCTGCATTCCAATGATGCTCTTCCCTGATAAAGTACCGAAAATTAATTTGCCTGAGTGTGATTCGACAGTGGAGACTGGAAAGTTAGGGATCTCCGAGTAATCGATTTGTGAGATGATGTTAATATCCTTGACCAGTCCGCCGAGTCCGGTTCCTAAAATAATCCCTACCTGATGATCTTCTTTAAATTTGCTCCTAAGGAAATCAATGGTCTCACTATGCTTGCCGGTCATCATTATAATTAAAAACTACTCGGAAAAATTTGAGCTGGCTGTGTTGATGGAGATCTTTTTCATCTTACCTTCATATTCAGATTCGGGGGAATCATCTTCAGCTATAGTTTCCATTTTTGTCAGTTCCATGTGATATACATTCCGTGTCTTTATAAACTCGTCCATTTCGTTCAGCTTTTCCATGAAGAATAATTTTACATCCTCGACCAGCTTGTCATTTCTGAGTTTAAGCTCATCGAGTTCATGTTTCCTGGTCATTATATCTCTATCGGAATCCTGAAGTATTTTCTGCGCATTAAGCTCGGCTTCCCTTGTAATATTTTCAGCGCGCTTCTTTGCATTTACGAGGATCTCCTCAGCAAGATCCTGCGCTTTAACTATCGCTCGTTGTAAGGTTGATTCATTCTCCTTATAAACATCTATATCGGATGTCAGGGACTTTACCCGTTCATTCAGATTTGTATTCTCTTCAAGAAGCCTTTCATAACGGAGACTGACTGTTTCTAAAAAAGCATCAACTTCATTTGTATCATATCCCCTGAATATCTTTTTGAAATCCGATTTCTTTATATCTTTTGGAGATATTATACTCATATGTATAATTTTATTTTATTAATAAAAAAGATCAAGCTCTCTCGCCAAAGATAGCACTTCCGATACGAAGCATGTTTGAGCCTTCTTCAAGAGCTATCTCAAAATCGTTGGTCATGCCCATAGACAGGTATTCGAAATCCTTCATATCCGGCTTAAGCTCATCATAATAATTCTTTAAAGCTTTAAAGCTCTTTCTTATTTCTTCTTTGTCATCGGTCAGCTTCGCGATCGTCATCAGTCCTTTTACTCTGACATTCTCCAGCAGCGAGATCTGTTTGCAAAGGCTGACTGCGTTCTCGGAAGCCACTCCGAATTTTTGCTCCTCACCGCTTGTATTGACCTGTATCAGGACATCAATTATCCGGTTTATCTTTTTCGCATTCAATTCAATTTCTTCAGCAAGCTTGAATGTATCAATGGAATGTATTAAATGTATGAAGGCAATTACATCTTTTACTTTGTTGCTTTGAAGATGTCCCACCATATGCCAGTTGATCTTGCCACTGTACTGGAATGAAATATTGTAATACTTGTCTCTAAGCTCCCTGACATTATTCTCACCGAAATCCATCTGACCGATCTGATTAAGTTCGATGATATGTGAAAACGGAAATGTCTTGCTGACCGCTACTATGGTAATATCGTCAGGATTTCTGCCTGTTCTTTGACAAATCTCTTTTATCTTTAGCTTTGTAAGCTCTAAGTTCTTCTCTAATATCATAACATTTGAAGCAAATATACTTTTATTATATTGTATTTTCAATTTACAATTATAAAGCAGTACACTTATATATATAGTTTACAAATTAAACAACAATTGGAATTTACAAAGATTGAGAATTTTTTCTTCGCTTTATGTATTAAATGATACAGATTGAATTTTGAATAATTTCAGTGAAAATAAATTTTATTTAAGTTATTTTCAAAAGCAACACCCCAAAAGATTTATGCGGTAAAATTTTGAAAGGAGAAACACCTTCTTCCAAATTCTACAGGATCTTAATTAAACAGGTTTTATTAAATAAATAATTTTCAGCAGCACCAAGATTATTCTTTTCCATTATTGTATTTGATTGGAAAAGAAGAGCTGAATGCATGTTATCATTTGCAAAATTATTAAAATAGAGTGATCAAATTTGAGATACAACTTTACTGAAATAGAAAACAAATGGCAGAAGTATTGGAAAGAGAATAATACTTTTCAGACCCCTGACTATGATGAGTCAAACAAAATGAAGCCTAAGTATTTTGTGCTTGGAATGTTTCCATATCCGAGCGGTGACGGGCTGCATGTAGGTCACGCGGAAAATTATACCGCGCCGGATATCATAGCACGTTATAAAAGGATGAAAGGATTTAATGTAATGCACCCGATGGGATGGGACGCTTTCGGGCTGCCAACGGAACAGTATGCTATGAAGACAGGGATACATCCGAAAATACGGACAGCCGAGTGTGTAAACTTATTCAAAGATGAATTCAATGCTCTGGGATTTTCTTATGACTGGAGCCGGGAAATTAATACAACCGATGAAAAATATTTAAAATGGACCCAATGGATATTCCTGAAAATATTCAATTCTTATTATGATGAGAATGAAGATAAAGCC
>JBDTLQ010000227.1:0-5850 GCA_039934715.1 Ignavibacteria bacterium
TTAATTCTTTTGCAGTAAAAGGACCTTATGTATATGCAGTGATAAGAGATTTTGCCGGGGTTTCATCAGTCTTCAGATCATCAGATAATGGAGAGAACTGGCAGCAGATTCCGTCTCCTATTATTTATGCAAATGAAGTGTTTGTCAGCGGAGATGCTATACTTGTGGCAGAATTTAATTTCATATGGAGATCTACTGATGAAGGCATATCCTGGGAACCGGTGGAGCAATTTGCTCTTTCGGGCGTATACTCCTTTGCAAAATCGGGCGGCAAAATATTTGCCGCTTCACTGGCACGTTTATATACCTCTACAGATAACGGCGCTACCTGGACGAATATTATCTTTCCGGGAGGCGCATTCAAACTATCTTCGGTAGGTGATACTATTTATCTGGGCAATGGTAAAGTTTCGAAATCTACGGATGCAGGCGTTACGTGGAATACAGCCAGTAACGGATTGGGTATTGGAGAAATCAGAGCCCTTCTTTATGACGGTGTCAATGTTTTTGCATGTGCAGCGAGTGATACTTCGGGAGTTTATATTTCAACTAATGAGGGTGCAAGCTGGAATCCTTCTTCCAATGGCTTACCCCCGGGAACGACCGTCAGGTCTATGATAACTATTGGTAGTTATACATTTGCGGGAATGCAGACAGATGGTGTTTACAGGTCATCCAATGATGGAAATACCTGGTCAAAAATGGGTTTAAACAATGACAGTTTATCCCGCGACCTCATTCTGAATTTTTGTGCAAAAGATGGTATTTTATATGCCGCGGGAACAAGAGGAATTTATAAATCCACAGATTTAGGAATAACGTTTACAAGACCTATGAATGGATTTACACCGGGTTATCGTGTTTATGCATATAGCCTTACCTCAAGTAATAATAATATTATTGCTGCAGTAGATGTGTCTGATGGATTCCACAATGGTACTGCGATTTTTTATTCCACTAATAAAGGAGACTTATGGATACAAAGTGTTCTTCCTGTGGATGCTTCGTATGTAAGCTCTGTCGCCTGTGACGGAAGTTCTTCTGTTTACGCCGCTGTATACGGTGAGAGTTCTTCAAATAACGGATTATATAAATCAACAAACAGCGGAGTAGTTTTTTTCAACACGAATTCAACTAATTCGGATATAGACCTGCTTGCCGTTAAAGGTAATAATGTTCACAGATCAAACGGATTTGGATCATCTGTTTCGTTAGATTCAGGCAATAGCTGGTATGGCAACTTCATTCCATGCGGAGGCATCTTTACATATAGCATTTTAAATAATTTTATCTTTGCAGGAAATTGCGAAGGAATGTTTATCTCCAAAAATCAGGGTTTGAACTGGAGCGAGGTGAATACCGGATTCCCTTCCTGCCCTAATCCAATAATAAATGCTACCTGCACAAACAACAGATTCATATTTGCGGCAGCTGAGAACGAGGGCATATGGAGACGGCCACTATCAGATTTTGGCATCACTACAATAATCAGAGATCCGGCAGGATGGTCGGGATACAATTTATCACAAAACTTCCCTAACCCGTTTAACCCAGTGACAAAGATAAATTTTACTATTCGCACAAAGGGAATTGTGGTTTTGAAAATATATGATGTTACAGGCAAAGAAGTTGCTGTCCTGTTAAATGAGGAAATGGGCGCAGGGAGCCATGATGTTGACTTTGACGGATCAAGTTTTTCTTCCGGAATTTATATTTATAAGATAATTTCTGAAGATTTTACAAAAACAAAATCAATGCTGTTAATTAAGTGATCGGATAAATTTTTTACAATTAATTTTACCATCGATGATTACAAACTCAATTAAAACTTAAACAAATGAAAAAATTTTATTCTCTATTTATTTTCTTCTATTTGATGACCCATTGCTCGTTCGGAGAATGGGTTCAGATGCCCGGACCACACGGAATGAAAGTAACCTCGTTCTATCAGAATAATAATTTTATTTTTGCCGGGACCAAGGCTTACGGGGTATTCCGTTCCAGTGATCACGGCGACAATTGGGAGCCTGCAAATGCCGGGATCGAGCATACGCTTATCTATGATATAATATCCTCCGGAAATAATTTAATTGCCGGAGTGGGAAGTAATTGCGGATTCAATAATATTTATAAATCGACAGATAACGGACTTCACTGGGCTCTAACTGCCGGACTAACAGGTAAAAGCGGATTTTCATTTGCAAAAAAAGGAGATTACGTGTATACAGTTACTCTGGATCAGAAGACATCAATATACAGATCATCTGATAACGGAGACAACTGGGAACCGGTTGAATCACCGATTACGGACGCGAGCAAAATTTTTGTCAGCGGAGATGCAATTATAGTATCCGAATTTAATTTCATTTGGAGATCAACAGACGATGGAAGCTCCTGGGATGTGGTTGAACAGTTTGCTCTTTCCGGTGTCTGGTCATATGCAAAATCCGGAAATAAATTATTCGCAGCAGGGCTTGCAATACTTTATACATCCACTAATAATGGTGAAAGCTGGGAACACAATATTTTTCCGGAAGGCGCTTATTCACTTTCTTCAGTAGGTAATACGATCTTTGCAGGTAATGGTAAAATTTCGAAATCAACTGATGCGGGTGTAACATGGACTCTGGCCAGCACGGGATTAGGTATAGGTGAAATTGCAGCGATCCTTTACGACAGTGTCAGGGTTTTTGTAAGTACCGCGAATGACACTGCAGGAGTATATGTTTCAACCAATGATGGAACAAATTGGAAACCGGCTTCAGCCGGATTTTTTCCGGGTTCGACAATCAGGTCGATGATAACTCTTGGCGGTTATGTTTTTGCGGGAATGCAGACTGATGGTGTTTACCGGTCAACTGATAACGGGTTTACTTGGGCAAAAGTAGGATTGAACAACGATAGTTTATCCCGCACACTTGTACGCAGTTTTTGTACTAAAAATGGAGATCTATATGCAGGGACAACTAATGGAGTATATAAGTCAACAGACAACGGACTCACCTTTATAAGAACAATAATAGGTTTTCCGGATGGAGGGACCATCTCCATACCATCATTGACTGTAAGCAATGGTAACATTATAGCTTCCGGTTCTACAACTTATACCAGTGATGCAATTGTAGGCATATATTATTCAACCAATGACGGAGCAAGCTGGAATCAGAGTAATTTCCCTGCAATTTCAAATTATATTTCTTCAGTAGCATCCGATGGAAGCTCAACGGTTTTTGCAGGGTCATATGGAAATAATCTTTCAACAAATGGTTTATTTAAATCAACAAATGCAGGAGTTACCTGGATATCCAGGACATCGTCGATCAATTCCGATATTGATGCGATCGTAGTAAAAGGACTAAACGTATTAGCAGGAAATAGTTTCCTGGGATCCTATGTGTCCCTGGACGGCGGGGAAATTTTCTTTAGCAGCAGTCCCAACGGGGGTGGAATTTATTCATATGCGCTAAGAGATAATTTTATTTTTTGCAGCAATCGGGGGGGTGTTCACTATACCACAAACCAGGGTGTTAATTGGACTCAGGCTAATACCGGATTTTTTGAATGTCCGATACCCTCAACAGAAGCTTTGTGCACTAATGACAGATTTATTTTTGCCGGGACCGACCTAAACGGAGTCTGGAGAAGACCGCTTTCCGATTTTGGGATCACAGGTGTAAAGAATGAACTAAATATTCCGGATGAATTCAGTTTATCCCAAAATTATCCCAATCCGTTTAACCCTATGACACAAATAAACTTTTCCCTGCCTCATCAGAGTTTTGTAAATTTAGTTGTCTATAATATTCTCGGCGAGGAAATTGACATTTTAGTCAATGAAATAAAGATCGGGGGCGATTACAGTGTACAATTTGACGCTTCCGGACTTCCATCGGGAATATATTTTTATAAACTGAGCACCGGTGGCTTTAATTCGGTGAGACAAATGATACTTGTAAAGTAATCTTATTAAAATAGAGACAAGTTGAACCCGGGAATATATTTCCGGATTTTTTTTTATTCAAAAAATTCAGCATCAGTGCCGGAATCAACGTTTCGGGTATCAAGTGAAAAATAGTTAGATTTAATTTGAGATTACTTGTGTTCATATTAAACCGGTTTAAATTAAAATCAAAAATGACTTACTATCATCAGCAAACAAGATTCACATGCGGTCCCGCATCGATCCGGAATTGTCTTTTAGCATTCGGATATATTTATTCTGAAAAAAGGATCAGGGAATATTCAGGCACCGACAGGGAAAACGGAACAAATGAAAGAAAGATCTTTAAAGCTTTAAAAAGGCTTGGATTCAGACACAAAGAATTTACCAATAAGAAAGAAAAAGCATTCAGACAGCGTGTCATTTACAACATCAGGAAGGGCCATAAGCTGATCATACTTACTGATCATGAAGATCACTGGATCAGTATCGTCGGGTATTCAAAAAAACAACTTGAGGTCATTGATCCCGAATGCAAAAGAAATAAAATAAAGCTTACACCGAAAGAGCTGAGCAAATGGTGTCTGAACTTCAACAAGCATACACGGGAAACTTACTATTATGGAATAGTCATCTATAAACCTGAAGAAGTTTCCTGAAATCAAATACTTTAAATGTTCAATCCCGAAGATAAAAGCAGATCACTCAATAACTGGATTGTCGTCGGATTGATAATGAGTTTTATAGTCAGTCTTGCAGGGACATTCTTCCCCTATCAGAGCAGCGCGCAGACTATCCTTTATAAGATAGATGCTCTGTTCGCGATAGCCGCTTTCGCGTGCATGGGATCAAAAGCGACCTCGGAAAAATATGACATCGCGGCCGCTGGCTTTAATGTACTTGCAATCGCGCAGGGATTGTTCCTTGCAGAGATCGACGATCCGGGTCACTGGAATTATGAAACGGCCTCGACAGCGGCGTTGTTCATGGTTCCCTCCTTTCTTATGATATCATACTATACAAAATTTCCGAAGTGGCTTCGTATTTCGGGAATAATTATCACGATACCATTTATGACTCTCATTTTTTTGCGTTACTTTTTCAAAATGGAAAACACTTCACTGTTGGAAAGTATTGTTTATCTCACATATCAACTAATTACATTGTGCTGGGCATGGCAGATACTGAAAGAGAACAAACCTGTCTCTACCTGACAATCCTGTCAAAGATTATTATTCCGGTAAATTTCTGATTAAAAAAATGAGTTAATCTTGGCATTTGGATTGTTGGTATGTTTATAAGTTCTAATTCATTAATCAAAAAAATATTATGGAAGACCCAATATTGATAATGAACAGGAATAAAAAACTGAAAGCGACTATAGTATTATCTTTATTTTCTTTATATCCGATTTTTTTTTATTCCTGTAGTGAGGACATTTTCAAGGGCACCAATCCGAGAGCAAATACTGTAACTTCGTTAAGTATTACTGTAAACAATCACCCCTCGACGTGAGATTTCTAAGAGCAATTACCAACAGCGACACGGTACTTTCCTTGCCGGAAGCTCTTTCATTAGAACAGATGTCATAATGATCATAAATATTACAGCTCCGGCTTACATTGAATGCTTGGTTTACTTTTCTTCCTTTCGGAATAAGCAAAATAAATATTTTCGATCACTGGGCACAGGAAATTATGTCACTAATTACATGTATGATTCCGTATCAACGTACTTGCGCTTGTTACAGGTTACAATCAGGTAACAACCCGCATAACAGCTTTAAGAGATGAATATCTTGAAATTGAATTATAAACGTTGAGCCGTTAAGAGCAAACTGGTATTGCAATCCATTCGTACCGGGGACACGTAAGAAATATATGTATTTTCATTTAAATACAACTTTCAAA
>JBDTLQ010000228.1:0-5829 GCA_039934715.1 Ignavibacteria bacterium
AATGTCACCGGTTACATTATCAAACCTGTTATAATAAAATCCGTCGCCGTACCAGTTGATGCCTGAATATCTGACCCATGCAAGGCTGTCATTAAGTTTTTCTTTCGTTTCAATATCCATCACATAGATCTCGCTCCAGTCTGAACCTGACCTGCTTACTGTATAGCCGAGATATTTATTATCCCACGAAACACTCGTCATGCTGATCGCGACTATCCCGTTCTTCGACAGCTTATTCGGATCAATGAAAACTTCCGGCTCCCCGTCCATGCCTTTCTGTCTGTAAAGAATACTCTGATTCTGAAGCCCGTCGTTCTTATAGAAAAAATTATACCCGCCCGCTTTGAATGGTGCAGAGTATCTCGTATAATTCCATAGAGATGTGATCCTCTCTTTTATTTTTTCTCTGAAAGGAATTTTAGAAAGATAAGCTTCGGTAAAATTATTTTCCTCACTCACCCACTCTTTTAATTCCGCGCTCTGCATATCCTCCATCCATGAATACGGATCACTAACTTCCGTACCAAAATATGTATCAGTATGTTCGGTCTTTTTAGCTTCGGGGTAATCGTATTTGGTCTGCGAGATCAGTATGCTGTTTGAATTAATTAAGAAGACTGTGAGTAAGAACAGTAGTAATTTCATTTTTATTAAAAGATATATTTTAATGGTATTTTTACCACAAAGACACATAGCAACTAATTTTTTTTACCACAAAGGCTCGAAGACTCTAAGAAAAAATTAGAAGAAAAAAATTCTTAAAAAAATTTTTTTCTTGTTAAGAAGCAAGGAAAGGAAAACAATACTTAGAGTCTTAGAGTCTTTAAGGTAATTAATTTTCTAAATTTTCTCTGTGCCTCTGTACCTCTGTGGTAAAAAATATCTGCTCGTAATAAGAAAACAAAAATTTTTTCTTAGTGCCCTTAGCTCCTTAGTGGTAAAAAAATCAATCAAATCAAAACACCGGCCTTATATCTTCCGAGAACGCCTGCCTCAGTATTTCCTTCTGCGTCTCAATATGTACGCTCAGCGATCCCGCTGCAGGACTCGCGCTCTCTTCCTTGCTTACACAGTATAATTTATGATCCTTTGAAAGATCTTTATAAAGAAGAAGTGATATGAAATTCCATGCCCCCATGTTTCTTGGCTCTTCCTGTACCCATACAACTTCCTTCGCGTTCTTATACGAATCTATAACCTCTTTCATCTTAGCTGCCTTGTAAGGATAGTATTGTTCAAGCCTCACCAGAGCCGTACCCGTAATCTTATTCTCTTTCCTGTATTTCACAAGATCATAATAAACTTTACCGCTGGTGATAATAACTCTCTTTACTGATGGCTTATCAGCCATTGTATCATCGATGATCTCATCAAACATTCCTCTTGTAAATTCATCCTTCCTGGATTTTGCTTCAGGTAATCTCAGCAAACTCTTCGGCGTCATTATTATCAAAGGTCTTTTTCTTTTTTGCTTTGTCTGCCTTCTTAGTAAATGAAAGTATTGTTCCGAATTTGTCGGGTTGCAGACTATCATGTTATCATCAGCGCAAAGTGTGAGGAATCTTTCCAATCTGGCGCTTGAATGCTCAGGTCCCTGGCCTTCCTGTCCGTGAGGTAAAAGCAGAACAAGATTATTCGGTAGTCCCCATTTTGTGTATGAACATGAAATGAAATTATCAATGATCACCTGAGCAGCGTTTACAAAATCTCCAAACTGCGCTTCCCACAACACAAGTGTTATCGGATCCGCCGTTGAATATCCGTATTCAAATCCGAGAACAGCTGCTTCTGAAAGCAAACTGTCCAGCGGTTCTATCCTTGCTTTATCAGGAGCGACATTGTTCAATGGAATTATTTCATCTCCCGTTTCTGAGTCGGTAAATACAATGTGTCTTTGTGAAAATGTACCGCGTGAACTGTCCTGTCCGCTGAGTCGAACCGGAATTCCTTCAAGCAATAAACTGCCGAATGCAAGCGATTCACCGAATGCCCAGTCAACATCAACATCCTTATCAAGAAATTCTTTTCTTGTATCAATAAATTTTCTCAGCTTTGGGTGAAGATTAAATGTTTCCGGAAGTTCAGTAATAGCTCTCACAACTTTATTCAGATCTTCAGCGGAAACATTTGTATCAACTCTCGATTCCACCGCTTCGATCTCTTCTTTTGTAACAGCAAGCGGAATATCAGCTTTGAATTTATGCACCTTCTCATGACTCTCATTCATCTTATCAAAAATTTTCTTCTCCATCTGTTCAACTTCTTCAGGTGTGATAACTTTTTCTTCAAGCAATTTCTTTTTATATATCTCCTTTACTGAAGGATGGCTTCTTATAGTTTTATACATCAGCGGCTGAGTGAACGCGGGTTCATCGGCTTCGTTATGTCCGAGCCTTCTGTATCCAAAAACATCGATCACTACATCTTTATGAAATCTCATTCTGTAATCATAAGCAAGACGCGTCACCATCAGTGTCGCTTCCGGGTCGTCGCCGTTTACATGAAATATCGGAGCCTGTATCATCTTCGCGACATCCGACGCGTACAATGAAGACCTCGCGTCAATAGGCGCTGTTGTAAATCCTATCTGATTGTTTATTATAATGTGAATTGTTCCGCCTGTCCTGTAACCGTGAAGCTGTGAAAGATTTAGAGTCTCCGCGACAATACCTTCACCCGCGACAGCAGCGTCTCCGTGAATTAAAACAGGAATTGTCAGATCCCTATCCTGATCTTCCCCTCTCATCTGTTTCGCTCTTACTATTCCTTCAACAACAGGATTCACAAATTCAAGATGTGAAGGATTTGAAGCGACAGAAACTTTGATCTCGTTTCCGTCGTGAGTATGATAAGTACCCGATGCTCCGAGATGATATTTCACATCGCCCGAACCCTGCGCTGAGGCAGGATCAATGTGTCCTTCGAATTCAGAAAATATCGCCGACATTGACTTACCGATTATGTTCGCAAGCACATTAAGTCTTCCTCTGTGCGCCATTCCCATTACGAGTTCTTCCACACCATTATCTGATGCGCATTGAAGCAGATAATCCAGTGTCGGAATTATTGTTTCTGAACCTTCAAGTGAAAATCTTTTGTGACCAATATATTTCTTATCAATGAACTTCTCAAAATTCTCTGCTTCGGATAATTTAAAAAGAATATGCTTCTTCTCTTCAGGAGAAAATTCAGGTGTGTTCCTTGTTCTTTCCATTAATTCCTGCAGCCAGTTCTTCTGCTCCGGATCCTGTATATGTTTGAATTCAACACCTATCTTGTCGCAGTATGTCTGGTATAAAATTTCAAGTATCTTTCTCAATGTTGCCGTGCGTAATCCCGCGAGTCCGTCTGTAATGAATTCCCTGTCATAATCCCAGACTGTGAATCCGTAATGAGACGGATCAAGCTCCGGATGATACTGCACTTTAAGATAAAGCGGATCAAGATGTGCAAGCAGATGTCCGCGCACTCTGAACATATTTATCAGCTGTATTGCCTTTGCCTGTCTTTCGATCTCTTCAATGTGTTCGATTTTTTCAACATCATCTCTTACCTTCTCCGCGTACCATTTTACAGGTGACATTGGAATTCCGAGATCATTGAATATTTCTTCATAAAAATTTTCCTGGCCATGAAGCAGTTCATTGATCTTTTTCAGAAATAATCCTGACTCAGCTCCTTGTATGATCCTGTGATCGTAGGTGCTTGTAATGTTCATCACTTTACTTAAACCTGTCTTTGTTATAACATCGCTTGTCACTGCCTGGTATTCAGCCGGATAATCAATTGCACCCGTCGCTATAATATCTCCCTGACCGAGCATAAGCCTTGGTGTTGAAGCTACAGTTCCAATCGTTCCGGGATTTGTCAAAGTGATAGATGTTCCCTGAAAATCAGAGATCTCTATCTTATTACTTCTCGCTCGTTTAATGATGTCATTATATGCATCAAAGTATTCTTTGAAAGTCATTGTATTCGCTTTCTTGATATTCGGAACAATCAATGAATGGCTTCCGTCCTTTTTTTCGAGATCGATGGCGAGTCCGAGATTCACATCGTGTTTCTTTATAAGATTCGGTTCACCATTGATAATCGTAAAGGCGTTGTTCATCACCGGCACAAAGTTTATACCTTTGACTATTGCCCAGCCGATTATATGAGTATAAGATATCTTGCCTGCGTTTTTCTTTTTTAAATATTCATTGATGATCCTTCGGTTCTCTTCGAGAACTTTCACCGGGATCGTCCTGAGTGTAGTCGCGGTCGGGATTGTGAGACTGGTGTTCATGTTCTCGATTATCTTCGCGCCGACGCCTCTGATGATCTGAGTTTCTTCACCTTCTGCCGGAAGCGGCATCATTATCGGAGGCTGTGATTGAGGAGAGCCCTGTGTTTGCGTATGACCGTTGATATTCGAACTTGTCGTCTGTGTTTTCTGTGTTGAAGTTGCTGCCGGTGAACTGTTTCCGTTGGTAAGATTAAGTTCTTTGAATAAGGTCTTCCACGTATCGCTCACAGAATCCGGATCTTTTTTATAATCACTGAGCAGGTCGAGTACATACCATGTATTGACCCCGAACTCGGAGATCTTCTCCTGCTGCTCTAAAGTTAAATCTTCTAATTTCATTTCAGTTTATTTTGTATAATTTAATCAAAATAAAAAAGAAGTTCACGGTAGAAAAAGACATGACACTGTTCAGCTAATAAGTACGCCACGAATTAACACGAAGTCATAAATACCTATCCAACTCACCTCGCTCCCAATCTCCTGCTTTTATAAGAATATCACGACAAAAAATGGAACGCACCCGCCTGCCTCGGGGCAGGGATAACACAGATTTAGCTGATGATCACTGATCATAGAGATTGTTGTTCTGGACAGATGAGCTTATTGAATTATTTCAAAAGCACCATTCTTTTTGTCTGAATATATCTGTTCTCTCCGGGACCATTAATTTCAATTTTATAAAAATAAATACCCGAAGCAAGATCACCTGAATTAAATGATTTGTTGTGATTCCCCTGATCCTGGTATTCACTTACCATTGTCTTTATCTCTTTTCCAAGCATATCATATATTTTCAAACTTACAAACGAATTTGTTTCAAGGAAATAACTTATCCGTGTTGAAGAGTTAAAAGGGTTTGGAAAATTTTGATACAAATAATATTTTTTACCGGAGCTTATTATGTTTGAGTTATTAATGTTCAATATGGTAGAATCACTAAGCCTGAATACACCCAGACCTGTACCCGAGTATAAGTATCCCGGACCTGAGACATAATTTTCATTGGCGGGTGAATAAAATAAACCATACGTATATCTGATCCAGTTTAAACCCTGATCAGTTGAATAGTAGGGTGCGTTACCATAATCATTGACCCAAAACTTATTACCTTTGATACACATCGTTGTGAGATTTCTTGAAACAAGACCTGAATTCCTCGGGATCCAGCTGCTTCCGTTGTCAGTAGATAAATGAAACCCACTGTCAGAAGAGGTTGTGTAGATTATTGATTTTTCAGTTTGAATAGACGTTATTGTTCTGCCGTCAAAACCCGGATTTAATTTAAACCAGTTCACCCCGTCACTTGTGGATCTGTAAACCCCGTCATCTGTTCCGGCAAGTATATCATTTCCAATTTCAGCATAACATCTGATCCAGGTATTATTTAAACCGGAATTTACCGATGTCCAGTTCTTTCCGTCATCAGTTGAACGAAAAATATTTCCAAAAAGAGTACTCGCAAAGATCAGGTTATCTTTCACATACATTTCAGTTATTGCGGTATCGGTAATTCCATTACTCATCTTCACCCAGTTTACACC
>JBDTLQ010000229.1:0-5800 GCA_039934715.1 Ignavibacteria bacterium
AAAAAGTTGTCAGCTCTGCTGAAAGCAGTGAACCGTTTGAAACCCAGCCCTGACTTGTGATCTCAAGAGTGCTGCCGTTTCCGTTTACAGTTTTCTCCGGCATATTTGAAACATCATTTACAAAATTCTTAATGATCCCGGTTACCGTCGTATCAATAGAATTATTAATATCCTGAGCAATGCCTCTGACTCCCATCAATGCATCCGGTCCGAAGTCAACTTCCGGATAGACCGCGCTGACAATATAATTCATTGAGGCATTACTGTCTTTGGTAGCTTTGTATGTCACACTCATGGTCTGACTTTGTGCTGCAGCAAATACAAAAGAAAGGAAGAATATAATTACAAATTTTTTTTTCATTTTTTTATTTAATTAAAAATTGCTTTCGTAAAATTTTCTATAAAGTTTTAGGATCAGTTTACTTTGGGATATGAAGATCATCCGGCTTTGACCAGTTTGGCAAACTCAGCTGAAAATCTTTTGTGCGATGTGTAATGGATCGTATTAAAGTTCATCGCCTTAGCAGTCAGAATATTTTTTTTCAGGTCATCAATGAAGATTGATTCTTCCGGTTTTATATCGTACTTGTCAATGAGATATCTGAAGATCTTTTTATCGGGTTTAATGGATTTTATCTTGTATGACAGGACCCTTTTTCTGACATGTTTCACATATGGAAAGTTGTGATCAATAAAGTTAATGTGAGATGAATCTACATTCGACAGCATAAAGAGCTTATAGTTAGAGTCGAGTAATTTATTCTCAAGAAAATTCTTCATATGAGAATTTTCCCAGAATATGTCGCAATAGAGATAATGAAAGTCAGCATAGCTTATCTTTAGTCCGAATTTTTTTTTCAATATCCTGAACGCCTTTTTGATATCAATCCTGTTGCAGCCGATCTTAAGATCTAATTGATTGTCGGTAAAATATTTTTTGAATTTCCTCGCGTGAACTTTCTTTTCAAGCCTTGCAACACCGTCAAAAAAATAACAGTAATCAAAGTAAACCAGCGTGTTGCCCAGATCTAAAATAATATTTTTTATTTTTGAAGCAGGCAATCAGATGTATTTGGTTTCTATTACATTAAGATCATCGTCGAGAATGTATTCTTTCGGAGTACCTGTGGGAATTTCGGTTTTAAGTATCTGTTCAGGAGTAAGCTTTTCAAGAAACATCATCAGCGCCCTGAGACTGTTTCCGTGCGCAGAGATCAGTATATTCTTTCCTTTCTTAAGCTCCGGCTCGATCTTATCGTGATAATACGGCATGACTCTTTCCGAAGTTGTCTTCAGACTTTCACCATTCGGCGGCGGAATGTCATAGCTTCTTCTCCAAATTCTGACCTGCTCCTCGCCAAACTTAGTTCTGCATTCATCCTTGTTCAATCCCTGAAGGTCACCATACATCCGCTCATTCAAGGCTTTGTCTTTGCAAACCGGAATATCTTTTTGCTTTATTTCATCGAGAATAATATCAAGAGTTCTTTGTGCTCTTATAAGATCTGAAGTGAACGCCTCATCAAATTTATAGTTCTTTAATTTCTCTCCGGCTTTCCTCGCTTCTTCCACACCGGCGGGTGAAAGGTCAATGTCATTCCATCCTGTAAAACGGTTTTCAAGATTCCACTGAGACTGTCCATGCCGGACGATAACTAACTTTGGCATTATAACTTTTTTGTTGTGTATAAAACTTTTTGCAAATTAGCCTAAATAAAAATTTCTTACAATTTATTTTGTGCTGGTTGATTGGTTAATTGGTTAATTAGTTAACTGGTTGATCATTTAATTTGGTTAATTGGTTGATCGGTTAAATGGTTGATCGGTTGACTCCTGTTTGTTTAACCAATTAACAAATTAACAAATTAACAAATTAACTATTTAACTATTTAACTATTTAACTATTTAACAAATTAACTATTAAGAGATCATCCAATCCACTTTATAGAACAGCCCATTGACGGGATCTGCTGAAAGCCTATCTCCTCCCCGCTAAGTAAGAGATCAATTGCCTTTTCCAGTTCTCTTGAAGTTACCTTGCTTTCATCTTTCCAGCTGTCATCAAGCCTGCCTCTGTACTTTAATTTTCTATTCTTATCATAAACATAAATATCCGGAGTGCAGACAGCGTCGAACTCCTTTGCTGTTTGTTGTGTATCATCTATAAGATAGGGGAAATTAATTTTGTACTTGTCGGCGAACTTTATCATGTTATCAAATGAATCTTCGGGATAGGTTTTCGCATCATTGGGGTTGATACCGATGAGCTGTACTTTTTTTGTGGAATATTTTTTCTGAAGTGCAACCAGTCTGTCCATTACCGCTTTTACATACGGACAATGATTGCATTGAAAGATAATTACAAGAATGTCCTTATCTTTGAAATCATCGGGTGAATAAAATTTTCCGTCAATTCCTCTTAAGGAAAAAGGTATTATAGGCGAGTCGATGTTGTTGCTGCTGCTGTATGAGGGCATCCTTATACTATATTAAAATGCTTCTTATCTATATCCTGTCTTCGAAATTTTCTTCATCTTCATCGTCATCTTCCATCTCCGGGTGATAGTCTTCGTAGACAAAAGTAATATGATGTTTCTTGTCATCCTCTACAAATTCTTTAAAGACCTCTTCAGTAATGAATCTGTATTTTTCCTTGTCATCATATTCTCCGTGCGAGTGAACGATAATGTTGTGATCATCAAGAGTGACTACCAGCCTTCTGAGTTCGGCCTTAAGATCTTTCGGATCAACTTTGCTTAGCTCCGTGAATTTCGGCTTCCCTATTTTCTTAAAGACGCTGATCATCTTTGCTTTCGCGTGGCCCTTCTTGAACTCCTCTACATTGTGAATGAATTCCTCATCATCCTCTTCATCAAGTTCTCCGAGCATCTCTTCTTCAAGCATCTCCTCTATTTCTTTTTCGTCCCTGGGTAGACGCTCTTCGTCCGAATTTTGATGTGAGCTTTTTTTGAGCTTCATTTCTTTTGCCGGTTTCTTTGGACTTTTCTTGGTTTGCATTTTTTCTATAAATTATTTTGTCAGGTAATCGTAAAGATTATTTTCGTCTGGTTTAATAAAATTTAATTTAATACAAATTACAAGAATAACTTTAACATTCAACTATATTTTTTTTATAAAATAAAAAAATTACTTATATATTTAAACTAAAATATCAAGAGCAATAATCTTTTTAAAGATGTTGTCTTAACAATTCATATAAAAAAATAACCGGTGCTACAAATATCAGACTGTCAAACCTGTCAAGCACTCCTCCATGCCCGGGGATAATATCCGATGAATCCTTTACGTCACAATGCCTCTTTATAAGTGATTCAAACAAATCTCCAATCTGTGAAAAGATCCCGACAATAAAACCAATTATAACGGCATCCTTCAAAATTAATTTCTCCGGAAAAATAAAATGCACAAGTAAAGAAACTATTACCGTAAAAACAAATCCTGCTACAGCTCCTTCCCACGTTTTCTTTGGACTTATTCCGGAGAGCTGATGTTTGCCAAACGCTCTGCCTCCAAAATAAGCCGCCGTGTCGCAGGTCCATATCAGTACAAATATAAGTATGAGAATATTCAGCCCGCTGTTCTTTGAAAGCTCGCTAAGTGCTACAAGAAATATCATCGGTAATGTAATGTACAAATACCCGAACAGCACTATCATTACATTGACCGGGTTTCTCTTACCTCCTCTGAAAATTTCTATTACTGAAAAAATTATAACAGAACATATGAGAAAGGAATATAGAAACAATTCCGATCCCTGCAGTTCAAGAAAACCGATCATAACCATTAATGAAAAAAATATCGCTGTGTATTTCAACGGATGAATATCTTTCTTCTCAACCATCGAGTAGAATTCCCACAAGGCAATTGCATTGATGACCGCCGCAAATACGAAAAAAAGTATCCCGCCGTAATATGATACTGCAAGTATCAGCGGAATACCAACTGCTCCTGCAAGCACTCTTTTTAAAAGATTACTCATTCGTCGTCGGTGTTGTTATTGTAAAGCCGTCTTTGGTAACAGAATATTTTTTTATCAAAAATATTATTCCGATAAAAACTGCAAGAGATACAATTCCCATTAACACAAATTGGATCTGCTCCTGTGATGTCATTGCTGACGCATCTTCCGAGCCGATAGCATCAGTCCCGTAAATAAACACCGCAAGCGCTGAAAGAAAATTATTTATAAAGTGACAAACGACAGATGTGTAGATGCTGCCGCTGTGATATACAATGAAAGTTAAAAATACACCGAGCACGGTAAGAGGAATTATATTAAACGGATGAAAATGAAAGAACGCGAACAGCAGGCCGGAAAAGAAAATTGCTTTGGAGGCGGCAGTGATCTTTTCAAAATTTTTGAATACAAGTCCCCGGAATAAAAATTCTTCACAGACCGCCGGAGTAATTGCGATCACAATAACGATCAATATAAATTCCGGAACAGTCCTTGCAGTAACCAATTTTTCTGTGGTTGACTCAAGAAGATCGAAAAGCTCTTTCATTGCCGTAATAAAGTCCTGACCGAATGGAAGCGAAAAAATTAATTCGTTCTGATAATAAAGGAATACCTGAAGAAACGGCTGAATAACAAGAATGCCGATTATGGCCAGAGCAAAAACTGACATCTTAGGTTTCCTCAGCCTGAACGTTTCCTTCATATTGTTATCCTGAAGCATGACAAGAAGGATCGCCGGAAAAAGTATGAACATGAACTGGGCAAAAGTAAGAATCACTCTTGTCAGATTCAGATTCTCATCTTTGATATTCATGTCTTCACCTGTAACAAACAACGAGATCGTTCCGCCTACGATCTGATATAGAATAAAAACTATTGTCAGTGAAAGAAAAATAAAAGCCAGCGGCTGCATGTTTGCAAGCGGTCCCTTTTTGTGGCCGTGATCGTTCTGTAAAATATTAAAGTTATCGTCGTTCAATAAAATTTTTTACTGCTTGAAATTTGTTTTGGCAATATCATTATTTTTAACTGAGATTTAAATGACGTTATTTAAACTAAATTAGCGATCTGATGCAATGGCTTACGCACCCCGGAGCATCACATAGTTTCATTTCATCTTAGCTTAAAATATTTTATTTTGTGTTTAAACAATGAGTCAATTCGAGCCATTACAATTCAGTGAACAGGAAGCCGGGGAATATACCGAACAGGATAAAGAAGCAAAAAAAGGTTTTGGCGTCTGGGTCAATATATTTCTCTTCATTCTAACTTTCTTCACAACTACCATAGCGGGAGTCTTCTGGGCAAATAAAGATCCGTATCAGCTGGAAAATTTTTCATACGGACTGATCTACTCAATTCTAATTCTACTTGTGATCTCTACTCACGAGTTCGGGCATTACTTTGCTGCAAGGATACACAAGGTCCCGGTGACTCTTCCGTTTTATATTCCGTTTCCGTTTATATTTCTAAATCCGTTTGGAACAATGGGAGCTGTCATCCGGATGAAAGCAAGATACTACAGCAGAAAGGCATTGCTGGATATCGGCGCTGCCGGCCCTATCGCAGGGTGGATAACATCTGTCATTATTTTAATTATCGGTTTCATCAATCTGCCTTCAATAAATTATCTGTATGACATACATCCTGAATATTCTTCAACCGGAATTCCGCTGAGCGGGTTTACTTTCGGCTACAATATTTTATTCTTGGGTTTGGAAAAAATATTTACATCCTCGCCAAATGTCTTTATGCCTCCGATGAATGAAGTCTATCATTACCCTTTCCTATGTGTCGGATGGTTTGGTCTGCTGATTACCT
>JBDTLQ010000230.1:0-5769 GCA_039934715.1 Ignavibacteria bacterium
ACCAAGTGAGGGAACCCCCTGTATATTATTGCTGTCGATAATATTATTATTAATATAGACATTTGCATTGTTGCCTAAGATCGCAATACCGTACCGGTTATGTTTCAAAACGTTATTTTCAATAATGGCATTTGGTGTTAATCCAAGCAAAGATGACACACCGATTGCTCCTGCCATATTAAAAAGTCCAATGATAGTATTGCCTTTGATAGTCAACGGATTTGAACTGGAATTTCCAAGATTTATCTGAGGATAATTTTCATTTGTTACATTATTCTCGTAGATCAGATTATTCAAAATCTTTGGTGAAGAAGGAAATGCCGCTGTCAGACCGGAAATTAATCCTGATCTCCTGTTTCGGAATATTTTACAATTAGATACAGTTGAATTAGATCCAAAAAAAGAAATTGCCCCGCTTGAAGCTGAGCTGACGAAAGTATTATATCTTATAATGCAGCTGTCAATCAATATATCGCAGTTCAGCATTCTGATTGAATTTCCATATTCAAAGATAAGTCTTTTCAATAATGAACCATCACTTAAATCTTCAAATTTAAGACCAATGTATTTAAGTGAAGTATCCTGAGCAGTGATGGTGGCTGAGTCAGGCGGATTTATTATAAGGACACCGTTGATATCAATGAATACTCCTGTTCCGAATTTCATTGTCGTGTTATCAAGTATTTTAACTGTATCACTGGCTGCAATTGTGATGGTGTCATTTACGAGATAATTGCCGGAAGCGAAAGTAACATTGCCTGCCGAGAAAGTAACAAGGCTATCAAGGTTCCATACTACTCCTGTTCCCGGAGTGGTGTAGTTTGAGTAACAGTTGGAATAGATAATTAAAAAAATAATTGTTGCAATTTTTTTCATTTTTTTGTGATTTGATTTTTCAAAAAATTTCTGATTATAAATTTTAAGTTATTTGAAATGAACTAATCTTTTTGTTTGAGTAAATCCCTCAACTTCCAGTCTGTAAAAATAAATGCCGCTTGATAAATCCTGAGCATCAAATTTTATTGTATAATTTCCGGCATTCTGTCTTTCATTGACCAGTAATTTTATTCTGTTTCCCAAAATATTGTAAATACTGACCCGGACGTACTTTGAAGAAGGCAGGGAGTAAACAATATTGGAAGACGGATTAAACGGATTGGGATAAGCATAAAAGAGATAAAAATCTTTTTTGACAATTTCCCCGGGTTCAGATATTCCTACAAAATTTATATAGGGTGTGAAATCAACTGACCCTCCGGGAATAATATACATATGTGCAAGTATAGAATCCGCATTGTCGGTTCCCCAATAATTGTTTTCAGCTTTTATTTTGTTTGTATCATAAGTGATAAACGCATATTCCTTACCTTTATATTTGTTTCCGTAAATTTTATTCAAACCTGTATTATTTGTATCACCCATCGAGAGGTCTCCAAGATTTATTCCGCCACCAAACCCACTTTGTTGAATTACTCCAAACAAATTCCCCCTTACTTTATTGTTTTGAAGAATGCATGCAGAATAAAAGCCGGATTGATACCGGATACCATAACCTGTATTCAAAGAATCATTTGGAAACGCATTATTACTATCGATAGTGTTGTTGATAATTTTCAATGTATCAAACCATGAGGTCTGTAGCAATAATCCATAGTTGTTACGTTTAATAATATTGTTTTCTATAAATACATTAAAAGCAGTTATACTGGTGCTTCTCACAGCAACACCTCCGACATTGATGCTGCCAGCTGCTCCATTATAAGTACCATAAACCCGGTTGCCCGTAAAATATACAGAAGTATTTGCACGTGGGTCTGCTATATAAATCTGTACAGCAGGTCCGTCAGTGTAAAGATTGTTTGCATAAAAAAGATTATTAATTATTTTAGGCGATGAATTTGCATTATCAGTCATTGAAATAGCCTGATTGGCATTTCTATAAAACTGGCAATTAGAAATAACGGGATCACTTTGACTCATATCAAGCGATCCAGAGGATTGTATATTATTAGGGTAATTTTTTCTTATTACACAGCTATCAATAAGTATATTTGAATTAACAAGATCAATTGAAGAACAGTATTCGAAAATCATTTTCCGGAGCATCGAAACACTGCTTGCATTTAAAAATTCAAAACCAAGCGGGGCCAAAAGTGTATCCAATGCTGTAACAAGTACAGAATCGGGAGGATTTATGATCAAAGTACCCCGAACAATTAATTTTATGTTCATAGACATCTTAATAGTACAATTGGATAAAACTTTAATAGTATCAGCGGAAGAAACTGAGATCGTATCCATTAAATTATATCCCCACAATTCAGCAGTAACTCCGCCATTGGAATAGGTTACCAGACTGTCCATTGTCCAGCTTACGCCGGTGCCCGGTGTGGAATAATTTGAATATGAATTTGAGAAGAGAAATAAAAAAAACAATACGAAAATTTTTTTCATTCGTTTAAAATTGGATTTGAGTTAAGCCCGATCCTTAAAATTCTCCGGGAGTGCAAATGCATTACTAAGTTAGCATTCGCAATGAGCAAAAAAAGTTTGTTTAAGATGTTATTTGATATGCCCGAAATTAATAAATTTAATCTTTGAATATTAATGATTAATTTATCATAAATTACTTCAATAAATGGCAATCCCATATAACTCGCTCCCATCTTACAACGAACTGTTTTTAAAATACATAGAAAATTTTGAAGCTCTCAAAGGATTTTATGATTTTAATTACAGGAGTGATGAGGATCTTTTAAAGTGCATAGAACAGAAGAGCCAGAATTACATGTCCGGAAAGAATTTCTTCCGGAATGATATCTGTGAAATATTGAAAAGGCAAAATGAAAGTTTTAATTCTTCCGAGAAGACTTTTGACAATATAAAACTTCTTGGTGAGCATGATACATTCGCCGTGATCACGGGACAGCAGCTTGGTCTGTTTACCGGACCATTCTATACAATTCTTAAAGCAATAAATACGATTCAGCTTTGTGAGAGTCTTGGAAATAAATTCCCGGGTTATAAATTTGTACCGGTATTCTGGCTTGAATCGGATGATCATGATTTTCTTGAAATAAACAATGTGAATATTATTTCAAAGGATAATGAGTTAAAGAATATCAGATACTTTGAAAAAGGTGAAGAGTCTGAAAAATATCTGAAGCCAACAGGCAATATTTTTTTTGATGACCACATTGATAATGTTGTCAATGAACTGGAAGAAACTCTTTCAAAAACAGATTTTACACAGGATCTTTTTGTAAAAATAAGGAATTCGTATAAACCCGGAGTTAATATTAAAACTGCCTTCGCGACTTTTTTGAATTTATTATTAAAAGACAAAGGCCTGATCTTAGTTGATCCTTCTGAAAAAGAGATTAAAGAAATTTTGAAGCCTGTTTTTATAAAAGAACTTACAACTGCTCCGCAGGTCTGTGAAAAGGTAATTCATACATCCGTGGAACTGGAGGAAAATTATTCAGTGCAGGTAAAACCCAAAGCGATAAATTTATTTTATATACATCAAGGCAACAGGTATTTGCTGGAGCCGAGGGATAATGATATATTTGCTTTAAAACATTCGAGACAAAAATTCGATAAAGATGAATTGTTCAGCATCCTTGAATCAAACCCGGAAAGATTCAGCTGGAATGTTGTAACGAGGCCGGTGTGTCAGGATTATCTTTTCCCGACTGTTGCATACATTGGTGGCCCGTCCGAAATTTCTTACTTTGCACAGTTCAGGGATGTCTACAGATTCTTCAACATGCCAATGCCTGTGATCTATCCGAGAACTTCTGTAACAGTTCTGGAAAGCCGTGTAAAGAATTTTCTTCAGAAGCATGATCTGAAGTTCAATGAATTGTTTTATGAAAAGGATCTTAACAAGAAGCTGGCAAGGAGTACATCAGAAGTAAGCGCTGATCAGATATTTGCCGATCTGAAGGAAGAATTGACTGGAGTCTTTTACAGTTATGAAAAAGAATTATCAAGAATTGATCCCAGGCAAACTGAATCATTGACCAAGAGGAACAAACAGTTTATAGATTCGCTGGAGATGGCAAAAGAAAAATTTACAAATGCTCAGGCAAAACAGAATGAAGTTCTGACTGTACAGCTGCAGAAAGTATTGCTTTCCATTTATCCTGAAAATACTCTTCAGGAAAGAATAATAAACATCACATACTTTTTAAATAAATACGGTCCGGAGTTTATTGATCATATTACAGATGAACTTAAGATAAGCACATTCGAGCATCAGCTTATTGACACTCCGGTAAGCAGGAGTTAATAAAAATATATTTGCCTGCTATAAAGAAAATATTGGTAATCAGACTTTCTTCTTTCGGAGATATTGTTCTGTCTTTTCCGCTTATTAAAAAGCTAAAAGAAAAATTCCCCGGGGCTGAAATTGATTTTCTGACGAAGAAAGAATACGAAGAAGTGATCTCATTAAATCCAGATGTAAGCAGCAAAATTTTTTGGAATGATTCATCAGGGATGAGGAAGCAGATTCGAAAGGAAAAGTATGATCTTATAATTGATATACATAAAAACTTCAGAAGCTTTTATGTAAGCTTTTTGAATTCGGGAAAGGTCAGAAGATATAAGAAAGAAAATGTCAAAAAATTTTTTCTCGTTAAGCTAAAACTAAGTCTGTTCAAAGAAATTATCCCGGTTTATAAAAAGTATCTTTATACTTTGAAAGATTATTTAAGTGGATCTGATCATGAATTTACTTTGTCAGATCTTAACTTTGATAGGGGTAGATTTACAGATGAAACCTATATTGTGATTTCCCCCGCTTCGAGACATTTTACAAAGACCTATCCAAAGGAGAAGTTTGTTGAGTTCATAAATAAATTAAATGGAAAAGTTGTTCTTGTCGGGAGTGATACTGAAAATGATAAAGTAATATGTGATTACATTCAGAAAAATTGTCATAACATCATTAATTTATGCGGCAAGCTGAACATTAAAGAGCTTGCAAATATATTGTACAACAGTGAGTACGTTATGTGTAATGACAGTGCTGTACTTCATTTATCTGAAGCAGTGGGAAAGAAAGTCGTTGCAATATTCGGTTCAACTGTCCGGGAGTTTGGGTTTTTTCCCCAGCTTAAGAATTCAAAAGTTTTTGAGATCAAAGCACTTCAATGCAGACCATGTACACATATTGGAAGAAATGAATGCCCGCTTGGGCATTTTAGGTGTATGAGGGAAATTCAGTTAACAGTTAACAGTTAGTATTAATAAATTTTTATTTAAATCAATATGTCGAGATTAGTTTTAAAAAAGAATGAAGAGAGAAGGATGGCGCTTGGTCATCAATGGATATTCAGCAACGAGATAGAGGAGGCAGAAGGCATAAGCAGGAATGGTGAGGTGGTTGAACTGTTTACAAGTTCAGATAAATATTTAGGCAAAGGTTTTTATAATAAAAATTCTCTTATCGCTTACAGGCATTTAACCGACAAAGATGAAGAGATCGATAAGGCATTTCTGTTCAAACGAATCAGTATGGCAAATTCATTAAGAAAGAAGATAAATCCATCGAGAGACATTTACAGGATGGTCAACAGTGAGAGTGACTTTTTGCCCGGACTTATAATTGACAGATTTGAAAATAAATTTTCCTTTCAGATATTTTCTTTCGGTATGAACGAATATATGGAAGTGATAAAAGAGATATTGATTGAAAATTTCAAAGCCGAACTCATTGTAGAAAAAAATGATAACGAGCTCAGGGTTCTTGAGGGGCTTGAA
>JBDTLQ010000231.1:0-5751 GCA_039934715.1 Ignavibacteria bacterium
GAGGGGATCAGCTTTTTTAAAAAACTCAGGGGTATATACTCGATCTTTATTTATGATAACAGAGTCAGTACTAAGATAGTATTGGCAAGAGATCCTTCGGGAATAAAGCCTCTGTATTATTACAAAAAAAATAATTTCTATGTCTTCGGAAGTGAGATAAAAGGTCTGACGCCCGCTTTGAGAGATGAGCTGACCATTAATGAGGATGTATTGAAATGTTATCTTAATCTGGGATATTGTCCGGAGCCTTATACAATTTATTCACAGATAAGTGCGATTGAACCGGGTCATGTTCTTGAGATCGATAAGGATGGTGTCAGTAAGAATAATTTTATGAAATACAATTTTACATCTGTTAACGACTATGATTTTTGTAAGAATGTAGAGATCACTGAACAAAAGCTCAGGAAGGCGGTTGAAAGAAATCTGATCGCGGATGTCGAAGTTGCCGTAGCACTCAGCGGGGGAATTGATTCGTCACTTATATATGCTTATGCAAATGAGATTGACAGCAGCATAAAGGGATTAACTATCCGGTTTGATGACAAAGAATATAATGAAGAGGAGATAGCAAAGATATACTCCCGCACATTAAAAGGTAAACATGAATTTGTAGAGGTTGATACTCAACTTGATCTGGAAACACTTAATCATATTCTGAAGGACTTTGACCAGCCGTATGCTGATTCGTCCGCGATAAATGTTTTCTATCTCACGCGGGCTACACGAAAGGTCACAAAGGTACTTCTCGGAGGTGACGGAGGTGATGAATTGTTCAACGGGTATCCTTCTATGACATGGCTTACACATGTAGCGAAATTAATCGGGAACCGTATCACAAAAAAAGGCGGAGAGAAGATCTTAGAACTTGCGAAAGTTTTTACAAATCCATCTCAGCGAAGACTGATAAAGCGGGTCTTAGACCTTTGGACGGACCATCCGCATGAACTTCTTTATGACTGGCACTCATGGTTTCCCAGAAAAGTAGAATTTGAAAAAAGCTCACCGTTCCTGTTTGATACAACCTGCGGGTTAGAATTATATAAGTCAATTTTCAAAAATGATGCACCAAAAGAATTTGATCAATATGTTGTGTTTGATTATTTCAGAAAGACAATGCTCAGTGATTACTTAAGAAAAACGGATATGATGTCAATGCTTAACAGTGTTGAATACCGGGTACCTTTACTGGATGAAGATCTGACAAGCTTTGCATTGACAATTCCATTTGATCAGAAGTCCTCATTGAAAACTTCTAAAAAGATACTGAGAGCTATCCACAGTAAAAAATATCCCGTGGAGACAAGCAGGATCTCAAAGAAAGGATTCATGATACCTCTTGATACTTCATTATCAAAAAATGATTTTGAAGCGATCAAAGATGAACTCTTAGGCAAGGAAAATATCGTATGTGAATATATCAAAAAGGATTATGTGCAATTTCTTTTCAAAGCGCTCAATGACAGGACAGACGCGGAGAATGATATAAGCAGGGCGGGAATTTATCAGAGGATCCTGATGCTTTATAGTTTGAGCCAGTGGAATAATATAAGATGAAGCTTGCAATCATCTCACATACACCACATTATAAGACAGGCAACACAATCAAAGGCTGGGGACCGACAGTTAGAGAGATAAATCATCTTAGTAAAATATTTGACGAAGTTTATCATATAGCACCGCTTCATGGTGAAGCTGCTCCGCCGAGTTCTCTTGCATATGAAAATGAAAAAATAATATTTATTCCAATTAAGCCATTCGGGGGAACGACATTCAGGGAAAAAATTTCCATACTTACGACTTCAATTCATAATCTGAAAGCAATTAGGCAAACCCTTAAAAAAGTTGACTGGGTGCAATTCAGAGCGCCGACTGCAATGGGTTTGTATGTTCTTCCATACTTAAGTTTAAGGGACAAGCCAAAGAGGTGGGTGAAGTATGCAGGCAACTGGCAGATGGAAGATCCGCCGCTTTCATACAGATTTCAGAAATGGTGGCTTGAAAAAAATTTTCAAAAGTCGATAGTTACAATTAACGGTACATGGAAGGATCAAAAGCCTCACATCCTGAATTTTGAAAATCCATGTTTTGATAATGAAGAATTAAAGAATGCCGTGAAGATAGGCATTGACAAAAACTTTGATAAAAAACTTACATTATGTTTTGCGGGAGCTCTGTTAAAAAATAAAGGAGTTGATCTGATCTTAATGTCACTAAGGAACGTCAGATCAAAACCGGAGATCGAAGAACTCATATTTGCAGGTGACGGAAATGAAAGAAAGCGATATGAAGAAATGGCAAAAGATATTGATATGAAAATAACTTTTACAGGATTTCTAAGCAGGCAGGAGCTTGAAAAAATTTACGCGATGTCACATTTGATCTTGCTTCCAAGTGAATCGGAAGGATTTCCTAAAGTAATAGCTGAAGCCGCGTCTTTCGGATGTGTGCCCGTTGTTTCAGATGTGTCATCTATCGGGCAATACTTTAATGAAACAAACAGCTATCTTTTGAAGAGGATAACACCTGAAGAATTATCGGAAAAAATTCATGAAGCAATTATGAACAGAGCAAAATTAAAAAAAAGATCTTTGGAAAGCATGAAAGCAGCCGGATTATTTACATATGAAAATTATATCAAAAATTTGAATGAGAAAATATTGAAGGAGATAATATTTGAGAATGATCCTGTTAAAAACCAATAGAGGTTATTTGCTGTCAAGCATGCATTATTGTGCTTAATCTTTTTTAAAATATATTTACATTTATCTATAATAAGAGCATTAAGAAGTAATTGATAAAAACGGAATAGTGAAAAATTCACGGTACAAAGCTGAGTTCATGGTGTTGTTCTATGTGGTCCTTGCGGGAACACTGCTGATCAACAAAAACCTAAGCGTAGCATATTCAATAATAATGGTTATTTATGGTCTTTACAGGATCATGAAGAACAAGAACAGAGACGGCGCCGCTCATATAATGGCGGGCTATATAATCAGTGTTGAGGTTTTGTTCAGGATGGCCAGCGGAGGATTCGGATATGAGTATGGAAAGTACGCGGGGATACTTCTTCTTGTGATGGGTATTCTTGTCGGGAGCAAGAAGAAAAAAATACCATATGCGTATGTCGTGCTTATTCTGGCTCTTATACCTTCAATATTTTACGTAGACTTTCCGACCTTTGATCTTTCAAGGCAGATGGTGTCATTCAATATTTCAGGTCCCATATTCCTGGGTATCTCCGCAATCTATTTTTATAAAAGAAATATTCCAATTGTTCAGTTAAGAAAATTATTCCTGAGCATACTGTGCCCGATCGTTGGCATGACGGTGTATATTTATTTCCATTCAGCTAACCTGGAAGAAGTGAAGTTTACTACAGAATCTAATTTTCAGGCCAGCGGGGGTTTTGGCCCGAACCAGGTATCAACAATTTTCGGACTTGGGATCCTTATTATTGCAGCATCATATTTTTTAAACATTAGATTATTCAGGATAAAATATCTTAATATCATTTTGCTGATGATCTTTTTAGTAAGAGGGCTTGCGACATTTTCACGCGGAGGAATGCTTGCTCCGCTCCTTGCAATAATATTATGTATAATAGTAATGACTGTCACTGATGCCGGATTTCAATTGCGGATGAACAGGATTGTTTACGCATTTCTTGTAATTTGTGTGGTTGGATTCGTGGGCTTTAATTATGTAAATGATATTAGCGGCGGACTTCTTGAAATGCGATACAAGGGTGAATCAATGTATGATAAGGACAGAAGCAATCTGCTCAGCGGACGCGATGAACTTTTCAAGGAGGATCTTGAAGTATTCAAAAAAAATGTTCTCACAGGCGTAGGACCGGGCATGGCAAGCAGTGCCAGAGCAGAGATGGGAGGTTTAGAAGCCGCTGCTCATATTGAATACTCCAGGCTTCTTGCGGAGCACGGTCTTTTTGGGGTCATTGCAATTGGTATCATTGTGCTTGTACCGATCTCAACTTTCTTTAAATTGAAATCCACTGATGACAAGATTCTTTTAATAATGTGTACAGCTTTTGTTTTTGTAACACTTGGTCACGCTGCAATGCGCACTGCCGCTCCAAGCTTTATATACGGTATGGCCTTTATACATATAATCAGACCTAAAACATGATCTTGTATGCGGGAAACAAGCTTTCAAAATTCGGACTTACCCCAACCTTCATTGAAACATTAACCCCAGAGCTATCCGGACATTACGATCTGATTTCTGTTTCCGACAAAAAAAATAAATTCCTGCGTTTATCCGACATGGTTTTTAATGTTTACAAAAACAGAAAAAGACTAAAGCTTGTACTCATTGATTCATACAGTATGCAGGCGTTCTGGTATACATACATTCTTGCAAAGATCTCATTGATGAATAATATTCCGTACATGCCGATACTCAGAGGCGGCGGTTATCCCGAGCGTTTAAAAAGTTCACCAAAGCTTTGCAGATCTGTTTTTTCAAGATCCGCAAAGAATATTTCTCCTTCATTGTATCTCAAAAAACATTTTGAAGACTCAGGATATGAAGTTGTATATATTCCGAATTTCATTCCTATTGAAAAGTACAGCTATAAACAGCGTGAGAATGTGCGGCCGAAATTATTATGGGTCCGCTCATTTCATGAGATATATAACCCTCTTCTTGCTCTTGAGGTATTGAAAAAGTTGAAAAATAAATTTTCTGATGCCGAGCTTTGCATGGTAGGACCTGACAAGGACGGGACTTTGCAGAAAGTCATCGATAAAGCTAAAGAAGATAAGCTCTCGGATTCTTTAAGGATCACAATGAAGCTTTCCAAATCTGAATGGCTTGAGCTGTCAACAGGTTATGACATCTTCATTAATACAACTGATTTTGATAATCATCCAGTAAGTGTCATTGAAGCAATGGCGACAGGACTTCCGGTAATATCGACAAATGTAGGCGGTCTTCCTTTTCTGATCGAAAACAATATTGATGGCATACTTGTCAACCCGAGAAGTCCCGATGAATTTGCAGATCAGGTTGAAAGACTTATCTCGGATAATGATCTTGTAAAGAAGATCACTCTCAATGCACGGAAAAAAGCTGAAGGATTCGACTGGGGAATAATTAAGAATAAATGGTTCGCAGTGATCGATCAGGTAATCAAGAATCAAAACGTTTTATAGAAATGTCTTTTCTTGAATTAAGCCTGAAGCTTAAAGGATTTCCGTTTTCAGAAGCTGAAGCAGAATTAAAAAAAATTCAGGATCTGTCGGCGGAAGAATTCAGAACATGGCATAATAACAAGAGATGGGAGATCGTAAATTATCATTTTGATAATAATGAATTTTATAAAAACAAAATCGGAGCAAAGCTTCCTTCCGAATGGAAAGATCTGCCGGTTTTAGTAAAGAGTGATTTCCAGAAGTCTGATAAAAAACTTATCTCGGATACATTTGAGCAAAAAGATCTGTACACCGGCTATACTTCAGGTTCATCCGGGCATCCGTTCAATTACGCGAAGGATAAATTCGCTCATGCGATGACATGGGCGCTTATCAAAGACAGGTACAGAAATTTCGGACTTACACTTGAATCAAAGCAGGCAAGGTTTTACGGTATCCCGTTTGAAAGAATAAGTTATATGATAGAAAAGACAAAAGACCTGTTGTCAAACAGAGTAAGATTCCCTGTATTCGATCTGTCTGATGAAATGCTTGAAACATTTCTGGAAAAATTCAGGACTACAAAGTTTGATTA
>JBDTLQ010000232.1:0-5751 GCA_039934715.1 Ignavibacteria bacterium
TATAAACTATAAACAAAAATATTAATTATGAAAAGAAAAAGTTTTATCGGGATGATTACTATTCTTCTCGTTTTCAGTTTCATTTTTGATTCATGCGGAAAAAAAACAGTCAGCATTTCCGCATATCCGCAGAACGGATCGGCAGGAGATATAATTATTATTAATGTTACCGGTGCAAAAGTCACTAAGGATGCTGAGGTCCGGTTCGGCCCTGACAAAGCACCCGTTCTTGAATCAACAGACAGCACTTTGACGGTGATGGTGCCGCCGCAAAACATTCAGTCTAAGGTGATCACTGTAAATATCGACAAACAAAGTTCAGAGACACCTTTTCAGATTGACAAACCATCTACTATGAGGCTGTGGTTTAGCATAAAAGATAATGCTGTTCGTTTTATGGAGAGTCAGCCAAGTAACCAGGATTTTGTACAGGACAATAGTTACTCACCCAATAAATTAATGTATGAAATCACAGATGATAAAGGAGAAAGCATTGCTGTCGGGTATATTAATGATCCGCTCCGGCTGGAAGTCCCATCTGTTGACGGAAAAGGGTTTTCAAATATTGAGCTAAAAGGTGAAACAAAATTCGACATCAATGTTCCTGCACTTACGAATATGAATAGTATAAAATTTACCGCAATAAATTCCTCAACGGATTTCAAAGCAAAGTCCTTAGGTGAAGTAAGTCTTAAAGGATATCTAAAGTGAGAAGTTTTATATTAAAAAATTCAAAAAATATTATTGTATGAAAAACAAAATAATTCTGGCAGCAGCATTGTTAATGGGATTACTGTTAAATAAAATTTCACCTGCCGCAGTTAATGTTCAGACAAATGCCGACGGAACAAAATATTCTGCAGTATTATTAAACGGAACAACTGTAGGAAAATATGATATTGTATTTGTTGGTGACGGATTCAGTTCTTCAGCTTCAGATCAGACAAGCTTTAATAATGCAGTTAACGATGCAGTGAATGCAATGAAAAACAAGATCCCGTATAAAAATAATATGTGCGCTTTCAATGTATGGAGGGTTAATGTAATATCTTTACAGACTGGTATTGATCACCCAAAGGACACCGTATTTAAAAACACAGAATTGAATTGCAGCTTTGGTGACGATGTCGGTACTCCCGAACGTGTCATTTATACAACAACTCCTGAACGCGTAACCGAGGCTGCTAATTTCGCGCCTGCACAGGACGGGATATATGTACTGGCTAACGATCCACAATACGGAGGCGCGGCCGGAAACATTGTTTTCACTTCCTTAAACAGCAGCATGGGAGAGGTCATAGTCCATGAGCTTGGGCATTTCACTGGAAAGCTTGCAGATGAATACACATGTTACTTTTGTGACGGAAGAGTTGAGCCGGCATATTCAGGACCTGAGCCTGAACAAATTAATATAACTATTCAGACAAACAGGAACTTAGTTAAATGGAAAAACTTCATTGATGCGTCAACTCCTGTCCCTACTACAATTGATAATCCAACCGGAGTAGTCGGATTATGGGTTGGTGGTAATTATTCGCCGACTGCGATCTACCGTCCTCAGCTTAACTGTCTCATGCAAACTCTGAACACAGAGCTTTGCACAGTTTGTAAAGACGGCTTATCAAAACGTCTTCGTCCATATTGCACCGTTTGCGAAAGAGATCCAGGGAGCATTTTCTGTATCTTATCAAAGCTTAAGAACAGGTTTGCAATTTCCCGCCCTTTGAAATTCCGGATTCCAGAATGTTGTTTCTGTCCGCTAGATGTGTTTAAACGGAGAAATGAAATTGAGCTTACAGTCAATCCTCAGGACTTTGAAATTAAAGTATTAGACGGCGGCACTAATGTTCAATCCGAAGTTCGTGCAAATGGCAAAGGCGGTACAACAGTTTCCTTTGAATCGGAAAAAGGAGGAGTTTACTTTTTAAGCATTACACCCAAGACACAATTAAAGGAAGCGGTGAATGTGAGCTTTAATCTGATACAGAACGGAAGGCAGGCAGTTCTATTTTAGAATGTTTTGAAACAATAACTTTGCTGAAAAAAATTAAGACCTCACAAATAATATAACTGTGAGGTCTTTTTTTATTTTGTCATTCTGAGCGAAGCGAAGAATCCATTTCTGAAATTAGAGTACTAGAATATGACTCTTATAAATATTTTTGGAGGAAAGTTAAAACCTTACTCTTGTATTCATCTGGATTCTTTTCAAATATATTTTCATGTTCGGCACCCGGAGAAATCCATACTTCTTTTGGCTGTCTTGCAGCATTAAATAATGCTTGTGTATCTTCAAGCTTTGTTCTTGAATCATTTTCACCACCAATGATCAAAATCGGAATTTCAATATTTGCAATCTTGTCAATAGGTTGAATTTCATCAATATCTATTCCATTTTTTTTTCAGCTATTGGTCTCATAAATACAGTCCCCAAGCTCCCGGGTATAAAAAATACTTTCTGAATCTGTTATCAATTGCATTCTCAAGTTTGTCAAAAGCAACTTCTGAAATAATACATTTAACACCCTTAAGTGAATCTCCCGAAAGAATTGCTGTAACTCCTCCCTGAGAATATCCATAGACTGCAATATAGCTTGTTTTCCTATCTCTCAAAAACTTTACCGCAGAAATTAAATCGTTCTTCTCATAATATCCCAAAGAAACCATTTCACCATCGCTTTCAGCACAAGCTCTTCCATCCTGTTTGCTTTATACCCGTGAAGCAATACTATTGTTTTTGAAGTATCTGAATTCTTATAGTACCAACCCCTGATATTCAAGCCATCTGAAGTTTTGAAATTTATATTTTCGAAATTAATATTGGAAGTGTTTTGTACGATAGTAGGGTTAGAAGAAATGAAAGCATTGGCGAAAAAATATGATAGGATCACAAATCCAACGAATCCTGTAATAATGATTACAAGAAAAATTTTTAATAATTTTTTAGACAACCATAAAACGATAATATGAAAAATTCTTAAGCAATTTCTGTCTAAAACATCAGGTAATTCTTCCTTAAAATAAATTCAGCTTTATCCCTTTTGTGCGGATGTTCTTAGTAAGCTTTTCAATTTCCAGAAGAGTCTTGTTCATATTATCAAAAAACTTATCATCGTTAAGAAATTTACCGATCCCCTGCTTCTTATCTTTTACATCATTGACGACAATACCCAGATTGAATGCAAGTGTATCAACAGTATTGGTTAGAGATTGAATTTCCCTTAATGTGTTCTTAAGCTCCTTACCGTTTTCTCCAACCATCACATCTATATTTTGAAAAGTATTTCCTGCCTGGTCAGTAAGTCTTCCAATACCTGTCCTGCTGTCGGAAACAAGCTTGTTAAGATTTGCCGATGAAGAAGCTAGATTTGAAAGAGTTGTTCTTAAATTTCCCTTGAGATACTGATCGCCGACGATGTCGTTGACATTATTCAGAACCGTATTAAGATTGTCGGTAGATTTTTTGAATTCGCCGATCAGACCTTTAACATCCGCCGCGATCTCTCCGAAAGAATTCATGAGCGACGCGAAATCCGCTCCGGGATTTCCGTGCAGCGGAGTCTCAGGACCTACAATATCGGAGCTGATGCCGGGCTCAATGTATAGAACCTTGCCTCCCGTAAGCTCTGTAGCCGCGACATAAATATTATAATCTTTCCTGAGCTTTATTTCCTTATCAAGCGTGAAGTCGATCCTGACAGAATCTCCGACAAGAGATATCTTATCGATCTTTCCTTTCCTCACTCCGTTAACACTCACCTGATCTCCTTCATTGATCCCGCTTACTCTTGAAAAGAATACGGAATAATCCTGTTCAGCTAAACCAACTGTAAAACCTTTTGCCCAGAAAATTGTAAGTATGACAACTAAAGCGGCTATGAAAACAAATAAACCTACTTTGAATTCAGCAAGTTTTTTATTCGCCATCTAATTAATTTAATTTTGATATTTCAAGAACCTTATACTTGATCTTTCCATCCGGCACAATTACCTCAACTGTTTCATTTTTCTTTTTGCCAAGCAACGCCTTGCCTATCGGTGAAGTAACAGAGATCTTATCCCGTTCAAAGTCAGCCTCTTCAGGAGATACAAGTGAAAACGTAATTTCCTCCTTGAGTTTCAGATCAATAACCTTTACCACAGAAAGAATATAAACTTCATTCTTCGGCATGTCTTCAGGCGATATGATCTTCACCTTGGACAGCATTATTTCGAGCTTACCTATCTTAAATTCAAGATGGCTTTGTGCTTCCTTTGCCGCGTCATATTCTGCATTCTCACTGAGATCTCCGTGCGCGCGTGCTTCCGCGATCTTTTCCGCGATAGACTTCCTGCCTGCTGTCTTCAGTTCTATTAATTCGTTTTCTATTTCAACTAATCTTGATTTTGTTAAATAAACTGCGTCTGCTGTTTTCATCGTTAATTAATTTTTTTCCTGTTTTGTTTTTTTAAATTCTTGTTATTGGTTTGTGTTGTGTTAATTAAAAGTAAATGGCCGAGCTTATCTTTTTTTGTCTGAAGATAATTTTCATTTTCCGAAGTTGCTTTGATCTCGATCGGAACGCGTTCAACTATCTCCAGCCCGTATGCATTTAATCCGATGACTTTTTTGGGATTGTTGGTCATCAGTTTCATTTTCTTAATACCAAGGTCCCTTAATATCTGTGCACCGATACCGTAATCTCTAAGATCAGGTTTAAATCCTAGCTCTATGTTTGCTTCGACAGTGTCTCTTCCTTTTTCCTGAAGGTTGTATGCCTTTAGTTTATTATGAAGACCAATTCCTCTTCCTTCCTGCCTCATGTAAAGCACAACTCCACTCTGATTTTCTTCGATCATCCGGAGAGACTCTAACAGCTGCGCCCTGCAGTCACATCTTAACGAACCGAATACGTCTCCTGTCAGACATTCTGAATGAACTCTTGTCAATACAGGTTTCTCCGGATCGATCTTTCCCTTTACTATCGCAATGTGTTCTTTTGAATCTACTAAGCTCTTGTATAAAAATATTTTAAACGCTCCGAACTCGCTCGGAAGATTTGAGTCAACAAGACGTTCAACCAGCTTTTCACGTTCGAGTCTGTACTGTATCAGATCTTTAATTGAAATAATTTTCAACCCGTGCTTTTCAGCTATCTCAAAAAGATCAGGCAGTCTTGCCATTTCGCCATTGTCCTTCATTACCTCACATAATACTCCGGCCGGATAATGTCCCGCCAGCCTTGCAAGATCAACTGTCGCCTCGGTGTGACCGGCTCTTCTTAATACCCCACCCGGCGCTGATCGCAGCGGGAAAATGTGTCCCGGTCTGCCCAGATCTTCGGGCTTAGTCTTTTTGTTGATGAGTGAAAGTATCGTTTTGCTCCTGTCAAATGCCGAGATCCCGGTAGTGGTTCCGTATAAATAATCCACGCTTACCGTAAATGCTGTTTCATGTAGCGAAGTATTATTGCGTGTCATCATGTTCAGGTCAAGCTCGCTCAGTCTTTCGTCTTCCATCGGAACACAGATCAATCCCCTGCCATTCTTTGAAAGAAAATTAACAAGCTCGGGAGTTGATCTCTCCGCGGAGAAGATCATATCGCCTTCATTCTCGCGGTCTTCATCATCCACTACGATCACTACTTTGCCTTTTTTAAAATCGGCAATCCCTGATTCGATCGGACTTAGTTTATATTTTGTGTTATCTTTCATTCTTTGTTGATCGGTTAATTTGTTAATTGGTTGATTGGTTAATTTGTTAATTGGTTA
>JBDTLQ010000233.1:0-5740 GCA_039934715.1 Ignavibacteria bacterium
AAAGCCAGTCAAGTTCATATTTCACTTCATCAAGTATGTCGGGAATGCCGTTGCCGGATTCAGGAATATTAAAATCATCACCCCATACAGCAGGGTTTTCTTTGTATGCAAGCATCATGTCTATCATTGTTTCAAAAGTAAAGTTCACATACTTGTTATAGTCTCCCGCATCATGCCAGCCGCCGGACAGATCTTTTGAAGTTGAAGGAACGGCATTATTATACAAACGGCAGTCAAGATCCTGCGCGCTACCGATATGGCAAGCTGCATCAGTCCAGCCGGTCTGAGCGAAGGGAGCGGACTTTGGCGTACCGCACCTCTGATAGTAAAACACTCTCATCGCCTGTTTCAATGTATTGAAATATACCTGATCATTTATTTCAAATCTGTATGAGCCGGCATTATTAGTTACATCAAAAACATAATATGAGCCCCCAGTTGTCAGAGCTGTAAAATCAAACCACCAGACCTTGTCGCCGCTTTGAGCCTGAACCGCGCCGGCGTTCCAGGATGTGATTGTTCCCGAATAAACAATCGCGTTGTTATCCCATCTTCTTATCTGATAATTGCTTCCCGGTGTGAAAGGACTTGAACTGTTGTAGCCGGTTACCGGATTACTGATGACAGCGACTTTCTTATCGGATGTCCTGTAACCGAATTGATCTATCTTTATGTGATTGTCAGTCACGGGAGGAGAAGCTATGGTTTCATTAACAATTGAAAACCATATCGTGATAACTATGAAATAAATTATTTTTATTTTCATTCAATTAAGTTTAGAGTTTATGAAAATATGTTTCATGTTCCGGGGCATGTAGGAATATAATGTCATTGTAGATCAGATGAGACCTTCAGCCCGCAACTCTTTGCAATAAAGTAATGAAATTAAATTTCCTTTAATTGATTTGAATTAAAAGAATGACCGGTAAATAATTGGGGAGGTTAATTGAAAGTACTGTGAGAAAGTGTTTGAAACAAGTTAGTTAAATCGTTTTTGAAAATCAATTTTATGAAAAATATTAAGCAAAAAAAATATTCTGCATCTGATCCGTAACCATTAAATAATATCTATGACTGATAATTTTTTCAATTAGATAATTTTAACTTTTATTCAGTATCTTTTTGTAAATTTCCTTTACATCACTTACAGCTTTATAAAGATCTTTTATCTTTATAAACTCATGAGAAGTATGCGCGTCAATAATACTTCCCGGACCATACAGTAATTTATTTTTAACACTTGTAAACGCGGGGGCATCAGTACCGTACGATACTATGCCGGTTTCAAATCCGTCCACTGTAAAAAAATTCATAGGCACATGCTCATAGTTTATTTTCATTTCAGTCTGATCATCAATAAGCTTTTTTAAATGCTCAACGATCTTATCATGAGACACAAAAGTAGTTCTCAAAAACACCTTCATGGTAACAAGATCCGGAACAACATTATGAGCATTCTTTGATTCAAGCATCCCAATGTTGTAGATCGTCTTCCCCAGAACTTTATCATCACCAAAATCTACTGCATCAAGCTTCTTAATAAATGCTGACATTCTATCGATCGCGTTATCACCTAAATGCGGATAGCCCGAATGACAGCTCTTGCCTTTGAAAGTAAAATTGATCGAGATATTTCCTTTGGATGCACTGATAAGTTTATTCTCGGTTGGCTCGCCAATGAACATGAATTTACAATCCTTCAACCCCGGATCAGCTGCCTTAGCTCCATGCGAACCGTCTTCCTCACCGCTTACCATCAGCATCGCGATATCTTTATATCCCTCCGCACTCAATTCTTTACAAGCCTCAAACATATAGGCGAGCTGACCTTTCGCGTCACATGAACCACGACCATAAACGACATCATTATCTTTCGATGGAGGAATGTAAGGCGGCACAGTGTCGAGATGTGAACAAAAAATTATCTTCGGTTCTCCCCATTTAAAAAAGACATTCAGTCTCCCGGACCCGGCTTCCTGAATCTCCGGTACAGCGCCGGCAGGTTTATACTTTTCAAATATATGTCTCGCCAGTTCAGCTTCATTTCCGGATGTTGAGTTGAAGCTCATGATATCGAGCAGAAAGTCGATCATCTTAGTTAAAGGTTAAAAGTTAAAAGTTTTTAAAGTTTGTAAAGTTATAAAGTTTGTAAAGTTTGTAAAGTTATAAGGTTCGTAAAGTTATAAAATTATTACTAACATTATACCTATTACTTATTACCTAATACTTAATACTCTAACAAATACCTAATACCTAATACTCAATACCAAATACTCAATACTCAAAAACAAAACGGCCATTCTATAAATCCAGAACGGCCGTTTGAAATTGAACTGTTATCTTTAATTACTTAAGAAAACCGGGACTGAAATTTTCTTTTGAAGTGTTGTCTCCCGAATCAGAACTTTCTACGGGACCCTGATTTACAGGATCAGTTGTAGTTGGTGCTTCATTAGTTATATTTGTATTGCTTGTAGTTGTAGTTCCTGAATCAGATTTTTCATTGTTGCTTTCATTAGATCCTTCATTAGACCGGCTGCCGCTTTTCTTATATGTACCGGACTTTCTTGTTCCGTTATTCTTGGAAGTTTTGTTGCTTCTCGATTTGGTGTTTCCACTATTGTCTTGCTTAGTTCTGGTAGTGTTCTTGGTACTGGTGTTCTTGGTACCGGTGTCACCGGACTTTGTTTTTGTTTGTGTGTTTGACTTCGTTTGTGTGTTAGACTTTGTCTGCGTGTTAGACTTTGTATTGCTTTCGTTACTTGTAGGAGTTGTCTTTCTCTGGTATGTTGAAGTATTACTTTCTACATCAGCATATTTTTTTTCATTTACATTCGCAACACCAACATACTTCGGAGAAATTTTTTCACCAGTCCTGGTTGAGATCTCATTTACATCCGGTCCGGAGTATTTAAACTTCGGTGTTCCGGGATCAACAAAAACAGTCGGTCTGTACCTCACGGACTTTTTCATAATATCAGCATTCTCTTTTGTAGGAATGGTAGTTGTGTTATCGATCCTCCTGGTAAAATTCTTTTTGTCAACGAATGTCCAGTTCCTTGGGACATAAGCAAAAAGATGATTTGTATAAATGTTTCTGTTTCCTCTCCAGAAAATTCCCGGACATGTCGGATACCATCCAACATAGTTATTGCAGTTACGCCATGTGACCCAATTGGAAGCCCATCTGCAGCCGGGGATCCAAGACCAACCGTAAACACTGCTGCAGTACCATCTGCCGTAATTGTACGGACCCCATCCCCAGTCATAGTAAGAAACCCATACCCAGCCGTAATATGAAAACACCCATTGCCCGTTTGAATAAGGATTCCAGTATGCCGTAGCGCAGAATGGTCTCCAGAAATAAATATAATCACCGTGATCCTCATATACAGAGCCGAGGTCTTCACCCGTCTCAGCGCTTAGTGCACGGACGAATTCAGCCTTATCCATTTTGATCCACTCACCGTCTTTTGAAAGACTATCGAATTGTTTTTTATAAACTCCATTTGAATCTAGAAGATTTTCACCGTAGTCAATACTGTCAATTAACGGTGCTTCATCTTCACTACCAACCGGATTGTCTTGTGCTTTTGGAGAAGAGTTGAAAATCAAAACAAATAGAGCAAATGTTACCAGGAGTAAAAAACTTTTTTTGATTAACATAATTTCTCTTAGTTAAAATTTATAAATACTAACATTTAAAAATAGATAACGTTCACTGAGGGTTGCTTTTACAAAAGTTATATATCCTGTTGCCTGTACTTAAATTAATTGTTTAAAACGAATTTAATAAAATTTGATAAATTTGTAAACACAGATAACTGAAAATATAAATTTGTAGGGGTGGAACATACTGAACACCCCGACAGACAAATAATTTCGTTATTTGGTTTAATCATCAATTTCAGAATCCCGGTCTTTAAGATATTCATGGACGAACTGAACTGTCATTGAACCTTCTCCCACCGCGGAAGCAACGCGCTTCACTGAAAGGCTTCTGACATCACCTGCTGCAAACACTCCTGCACGGCTTGTCTCAAGCAAAAAAGGCTGACGGGTCAGTTTCCAGTGAGGAGAACTTTTCAGAGAAATACCGGTGTTGATAAAACCTTTTTCATCTTTTTCAATTTCATCGGGAAGCCACCCGGTGTTTGGCATTGCTCCAATAAATGAAAAGATCGCTGCAACATTCATTTCAGTTTGTTCTTTTGTGATATTGTTTGTGACTATGATCGCTTCAATATGCAGGTCACCTTTTATTTCCGTAATTTCGGAATTTAAGATCAGCTCTATATTATGGATGTCTTGGATCCGCTCGATAAGATAATTGCTCATTGTCGGAGAAAGGTCTTTACTACGGGCTATCAGGTAAACTTTTTTTACTGATGACGACAAAAATATAGCTGCCTGTCCTGCTGAATTACCTCCTCCTACAACAGCCACCGGTACTGCCGTACACATTGTTGCTTCCATATTAGTAGCAGCATAATAAACTCCCCTGCCTTCAAACTTATCTAGATTATCCAGATCAAGTTTTTTATATTCAGCTCCGCTTGCAATAAGCAAAGCTTTTGTTTTAACTTTTTCTCCAGACTCTACTTCTATTACCTGATATCCGTTTTCAAAATTAAGACTTACTACCTTTGAGGCTATGTTAGCGAGCGCTCCGAATTTACCAGCCTGGATCGCTGCTTTTGCAGCCAGATCCGATCCCGATATTCCTGTAGGAAATCCTAAATAGTTTTCTATCTTTGAACTCGTACCTGCCTGACCTCCGGCGGCAATTGATTCAAGCACAATAGTTTTCAATCCTTCAGATGCTCCATAAACAGCGGCTGCAAGGCCTGCCGGACCTGCACCGACAATTGCAAGATCATAGATAATGTTATTAAAAACTTTCCGGAGACCGGTTCTTTTTGCGAGGTCAACGTTGTTTGGATTTTTCAATAACCATTCGTTTCCATATGCAACCACCGGCAGTTCGTTTTTATCAACATTAAGACGTTTAAGAATGTCATCAATATTACGATCGGTTTCCGAATCCAGCCATGTAAAAAGCACACGGTTTCTTGAAAGGAAATCCCTTATCCTGAAAGTGTCCTGTGATGACTGCGGACCGATCACACGAATGCCCGTGACATGAAGTTCTCTTAAAGCCGATGCACGTTCAATAAACGCCGACAAAATAATATCACTCAGCTCGGGCTTGTTGCTTATAATATTTCTTAGCTCTTCGTATTGAATTTCATAAACTTCAACTACTCCTCTTGCAACTGCATCTACGTTTGAAGCTCTGCCTGCAAGATTGGTCAGATCTCCTGTGAACTCAAGCGGTTCATGAATCACTACTGTGTTGGGTTCGTCTCCCGTTCTGTCTATGATCTCTATCTTTCCTTTCTGGATCACGTGAAACTTGAACCCGGTCTCTCCCGCTTCAATCAAAATATCACCGTCATGATATGTCTTACATTCAGCTACCTCCGCTATTGATCTCAGCTGCTGTGTTGTGAGTTTAGGAAACGCCTGCGGATATTTAGCTTTTAAATTTAACTGACTCATAAATTATTATTTGAAATATTATAACAAAAAGCATTTAGTTATTAACTCCAATTCTATTGCTGTCCAAATTATTTTTATTAACACATACAAAGTCTTAAACTAAACAAGGTTAGGACAATCATTATCATTCTTAAAAATAACCCGCCTGTGATAAATTGCCGATAAAGAAATTCAGAGC